>JAYTMM010000088.1:0-10015 GCA_043728555.1 Pseudobdellovibrionaceae bacterium | reverse complement strand
TTAGGCGATGATATGATTGTTGGTTCTGCGAATGCTGACGCCAGATCATATTACATGGACACAAATAACGGTGTTTATATCCGTAATGCGCGCGAATTAATTCGTGATTACACGAAATTTGTTGATGATATTATTACTGATCCAAAAAAATCAACAGAGTGGACAGACAAATACGCAGCATATACGCCGGAATCTATCGAACAAGAAAATAAATTTATCTTAGGAGCAATGTTAAAGCGTTGGGATAAAAAAGGTCGCGTCGATGCCGAGAAAAAACAATCGATCTTGGCAACGATTGATCGTTTAGGTAAAAAAGTGACAGATGCGACATACAGATTATTGAATTTCAGAAGTGATTTTCAACGTAAGAGTATGGATTCAGAAAATGGCAATGGCCAAAATTTAGAACTTGAATTTAACGAATTATCAAACTCATTTGATGATTTATTTAAAGTCTTATAATTCGTAGACATAATTATAAACTTCAAAGGCTGTGTGAAAACACAGCCTTTTTTATTTCATCCATTCGTTCAAAGCTTCGCGTGCTTTTCCAATTTGTATTGTTTTTCGTTCTTTTTTGTCTCTGGGGCCGTCAGCTAATGGCGGCAGCAATGCAAAATTAATATTCGTCGGTTGAAAATGTTTAATTTTAAATTCGTCTGTGATCGCCGTCAGTAATGATCCCAATGCAGATAATCGGGGTGGTGGTGAAAATGTTTGATCAGATAATTTTTGATCTAAAAATTTGGCGACCAATAAACCAATGCACGTCGACTCAAAATAACCTTCAACACCAGTAATTTGTCCTGCAAAAAATAACAACGGATCATTTTTGCTTGAAAGATCTTTGTTTAATCTTAAAGGCGTGTTGATGAACATATTTCTGTGGATGCTTCCCAGTTTTAAAAATTCAGCATTTTCAAGACCCGGGATCATTCGAAAAATACGCGTCTGTTCGCCGTAGGCCATACGTGTTTGAAAACCCACGATGTTATAGGCAGTGGCTTCCGCGTTGTCTTGGCGAAGCTGTACAACCGCAAAGGGATAGCGTCCGGTTTTAGGGTCATCAAGACCGATGGGTTTCATAGGGCCGAATCGTAAAGTTTGAATTCCGCGTTCGACCATGGTTTCAATGGGCATGCAGCCTTCGAAAAAATTTGTGGTTTCAAAATGTTTGGGTTCAATTTTTTTTGCATTTTGAATTTCAGTGATAAAATTAAAATACTGTTCTTTGTTCATCGGGCAGTTCCAATAATCTGGAGTTCCCTTGTCGTAGCGGTCGGCCTTCCATGCGATTTCTGTATTGATCGAATCTGCGTCGATGATGGGCGCGATCGCATCAAAAAAATAAAGGCATTCATCGCCAAAATGACTTTGTAAATCTTTGGCAAAATCTTCGTCTGTTAAGGGGCCAGTGGCGATCACTGTTGGGCGCGGAATTTGATTCAAAGATTTTACGACTTCTCGCTTGATCGTGATGTTTGGATTTTTTTCAACCAGTTCTGTAATAGCAGCTGCAAATTTTTCGCGATCGATTCCCAAAGCTTGTCCGGCAGGAACAGCGAAGGCCTTTGCAGTTTTTAAAATGTAACTGTTCAGTTGTTCGGCTTCCCATTTTAATTGTCCGGGTGCAGAAATTTCACCAAGACTGCCGAACGAATTTGAGCAAACTAATTCTGCAAAGTCGGTGGTTTTATGTGCAGGTGTGGGGGCTGTTCCGCGCATTTCATACAGGTTTACGGTATAACCCAGATCAGCTAATTGCAGAGCGCATTCACTGCCGGCAAGGCCTGCGCCTACGACCGAGATCGTTTTATTTTTCTGCGGGAAATTTTTTTTATCGATTGATGTCATGGCGTATGCATAAGTGATTTTTTAGTGAAAGAAAAGAGAATTAAAGTTAGGTTTATCGAATGCGCGAAAACGATTTTAAAACAAAATTTAAATCCTCTGCAGAGGTTCTGAAAAGCCTTTTTGATGACAAAAAAAAAGGCGGCGTTGTTTCAGATCAGTTTCTGCGTTGGAAGCTATGGATGCAGTGGTCAGAACTTGTGGGCCCCAGCATTGCCGAATACACCGAGCCCGTTTCATACCGCGATGGCGTGCTGTGGTTGTGGGTTAAAAACTCAACATGGATGCAGCAAATGACGTTCATGTCGGATTCAATTAAAAACGTGATCGAACAAAAATTTCGCAAAGGTTATGTTCGTGAAATTCGATTTACGCTTGATCGAAAAGCTTTGCCCCGACGTGAAGACATGAATTTTCAGAAGAGCGTGAAGAAGTTTACGGATGGAAAATAATTATTTTTCAAAAATTAAATGTTTTGTGACTTGAAAAAAAGATTTTATCAAATTCAAAAATTGTGTAATATTTTCTGCAATTTTTAAAACTTTAAATACAATAATGGGTCTTAAATAAAATTTTCTGTAAGCCAGCAGTTGCATTTTTTTAATTTCGTCAGGATGCAGACCGTCTTTATAATGCACCGGTTTTCTTTGGTCAAAATTTTTCCAGTCAATTTTTTTGTGGATTGAATTTTGTGTTCCGCCACTTTTCATCACCCAGTCAGAATAAATTTGTGCACCGGGGTATGGAACAACCGAATAGAAATGTGAAAATGTCAGAGGAAGACTGAGTGACAATTCGATCGTTTTTTCAATTTGATCTTTGTTTTCTCCTGGGTACCCCAGCATAAAATGACCATCAACGACAAGGCCTGCATCTGCAGCCAGTTTCGCAGATTTTTTTGCAAGATCAACAGAGGCTTTTCCACCCTTTTGAACTTTGAATAGCATTTCGTCTGTGCCAAATTCAAATCCGAAAGCAATTTGCCAGCACCCAGCAAGTTTCATTTTTTTTAGTATGTCTGCTGTCACAGTATCGACTCGACTGTTGCAAACCCATCGAATTTTTTTATTTAAACCGGTCTCAATCAATTGGTCTAAAATTGAGTTTAGATATTTTGAATCAAAAGTTAAAAGCTCCGTCCAAAATAAAAAATCACAAACTCCTAATGACATATTAAATTTAATTTCTGCAATGACATGTTCGACTGAATGCATTCTGTAACTGCGACCATTGTATGTATGTGCTGTGCAATATTCGCATTTGTACGGGCAGCCTCTGGCGAAGTGAATCATTGAAAATGGTTTCCCGATGATCGGCATAAGATAGTTTTTGAAATTAATTTTTTCCCAATCTGGAAAACCAAAATCATCAATAGTGTCATTAAAGGAGCGTGGTGAGTTGGTCGTAATTTTACTGTCTTCATTTCTGAAAGCTAAACCAGTGATTGAATCAAATTTTTTAGATTTTAAATTGTCAGCCAGCTCCTGACAGGTTAATTCTGGTTCGCCTATGATCGCAAAATCTAAATCTGGAAAACTTTGTAAAGTTTCTTCTGGTAACGCAGAAACATGAACTCCGACGGCTGCAATCTGAATTTTTTGAAAATGCGATTTGATCGTTTTGCAGAACCAATCCAAATCTGTTGAAATTGTAGCTGTAACTGTCGTTAAAATTATAAAATCAGGTTTAAATATTTTTGCAGTTTGAATGACGTCATCGATTGTTTTTGATTCAGGGCCGGCATCGATAATTAATGTCTCGTGATTGTGCTGAACTAAGCTTGTCGAAATTAAAGCCAATGACATCGGTGGAAATGGTGCACCCCAAATGTCGATTTGTTGGCAACGTCCTTCGCGAATCCAGTTTTTATTATTGGGCACTGGTGGATTGATCAGTAATATTCGCATGACCAGATCATAACTGAATTTACGCGGTTGATTCAACTTGAAAGTGTGACATAATTGGCGGAATGACCAATGAATTTAAAAAATCTACAGTATGCATTTTACCATGGAAACATTTATTCATTTCAGAATTGGGGCATCATTACCCTTGTTGTATAACACCAGAATCAAGTGCTCCGAATAAATTAAGTAACGGAGCCATTGCTCAGTTTAATTCTACAAATAATTTAACAACTTTAATGAACACATCATCAATGAAAAAAATTCGAACTGAAATGCTTAATGGCAACAAGCCCGAAGCCTGTCAGAGATGTTACCAGTTAGAGGATCATCAAATGGTCAGTCATCGCCAAGGCTCTAATCAGCTGTTTCCTTTTGACGAGCAACAACTTAAAAATGAAACTAGGCCCGACGGAGCAATTGACGTTGAACTATTATCTGTCGATCTGCGTTTAGGAAATGTTTGCAATTTAAAATGTCGAATGTGCAGCCCGTACTCATCAAAGCTGCTCATTCCTGAATTTATTAAAATGCACCCCGAAAAAAAAGATCAGTATCTGCAATTGCAAAAATTAGATTGGTTTGCGGATCAAAACTTCACAGATCTTTTTAGAAAGCATTCTTCAATTCTGAAATTACATTTTGCTGGCGGCGAACCATTAATTATTAAAGAACACTCGGAAATTTTACAAAAAATTGTAGACGCTGGTTACGCAGACAAAGTTACAATCACTTACAATACAAATTTCACAACAGTTCCTGAATATTTAAAATCCTTATGGACCCAATTCCAAGGTATTTCACTGATGGTCAGTCTGGATGGTTTTGACACAGTTAATACGTATATTCGACAAGGGTCAAAGTGGGCAGTCATTAGCGAAAATATCCAATGGGCTGAAAAAAACACTGAAAAAATTAATTTCACGAATTTATTTTTTAACACAACTGTTCAAGTGTACAATATTTTTTCACTCGTTGATTTTTTCAAATTTATTATTCAAGATACGAAAAAATTTTCATTACCTATTTTAAGCCCTGTTTTTTTTCCTGAAGAATTCAGCATACAAATTTTATCTGAAAATTTAAAAATTTTAGTTGAAGAAAGATTAACTCAATTTATGAATAGCGATTTGTTTGTCAATTCGCGATTTTCTAATTCAGAAAAACAAATTTTTTTAGAGAGCTTAAAAGGTCTTATTCAGCATATGAAAAACGACGACAAATCCGGATTATTACCTCAGTTTATCAAAAAAACAGATTTTTTTGATAAAGAGCGAAATCAAAGTGTTTTGGATGTTGTTCCTGAACTGTCTACGTTATGGTCTTGATTTATAGAGAGCCCTGTTTCATCTGTTTTTTTACAGTATGTAGCGTAGTGACCGAATAATATTTTTTTTCTTATTTCGTCAAGCTGTTCAGTTCCACATAAAAAATCAAATTTTTGTTCACCAGCAAGTTTGTTATTTAAAAAAACTTTAATTTGATATGTATCTTGATACTGAGACAGTTTAATTTGTGCCAGTTCGTGATCAAGTTGCCCTGCAACGATGCAATCTTGAAAAACAGATAAGTCAATTTTTCCGATCAGTAATCGACCGTGACCTAAGGTTTTATCAGCGATATGCCAGCCTTTTTCAATCAACCAATCTTTATATTTTGTTTTATGCTCTTTGAAAAAATCATAACTGTCATCACGCTGTACGCCCCAGTAAATATCAAATTCACCACTCATAAATCGCAGACCATTGATGTTGTTATCGAAAATAATATCATCGTTATCCTGAAAAGCTTCCCAGTGGGTTTTTCCGGCTTGGCAGTAGTGCATGTAGACATTACCAAAGCTGCTGTCTAGGGTGAAATTTTGAAAATCATAATAGTTTAGATCAATTTTTTCTGTCGTAAAAAATGAAAACAACTGAGACACTGAAACATCTTTGGGGTAGCGTTTATAAATATACAGGCCATTTGCATGAAGTTCGATTTCATGACACAAGTTATTTAATTCGCGGATAGCCAAACGAACATCATCATTTGAGTCTAAAAAGTACGTCGAGTTTGCTTCCCATACACGCCCTTGCATAAGTTCAAAATAGTGATGAACTCGATTCATAAGATCTCTGTTCAATTCGCCATCAATGATGACTGTATTCGGATAACATCGTTCAGTAATTAAAAGCGGATTTTCAATTTTTTCCATATATTGATTTATTATTTCAATATTTTTATTTATTTCAGCACACATTAATTCGAGTGTTCGTTCTGACTGTGGAAAAGAAACCCAATGATAATTTTTTTCTAGATATGTATTTTCTGAATTCAAAGCTGTCGCTAACAGATTCATCCAGCGCAATGACGTGTGTTGATCATTAGACAAAATTGTGTATGTCATTTGTTCGTCAAT
Source organism: Pseudobdellovibrionaceae bacterium (assembly GCA_043728555.1). GTDB lineage: Bacteria > Bdellovibrionota > Bdellovibrionia > Bdellovibrionales > Bdellovibrionaceae > Pseudobdellovibrio. The sequence continues at coordinate 3,859 of JAYTMM010000088.1, read as the reverse complement.
TTTTTTTGTATTTCTTAAAGTGACTTCAACACGATTTGGATTCATATAGACCTCATTTATTCTAGAAATAGATCCACAAATGAATTGCAATGCAGACATTGAAATCATAAAGTGTCTCTGTGCAAAAAGACACTCCATTTGATTCGAAATCATTTTGTATTATGCCTTGGGTCCACCTGATGACAGTTCCGAATGGTCTTGTTCAAATATGCTGCGTGGCATCGGATCAGTTAAAGGATGAAAATCAAAATCCATATTATTTGGATAAAACATCGTTATTGGATATTTGGAATTCGACTCACATGCGTGAAATTCGAAAGAAAATGCTCGGCGGAGAATCTGTAAAGGGTTGTGAAATTTGTTACAGTCAAGATCAACTGGGAAAAAATAGTTTCAGACAGAGAAATAATGATTACTGGCTGTCTCGGCTTGGGTCTGAAAAATTCACAAGCCTGGTGGAAGAAAGTGCCCAAGTTGATTTTGAAAACAAAAGTGCACCTGCATTTTTAGATTTGCGAATGGGCAATAAATGTAATTTAAAATGTCGAACGTGTAACCCCTATAATAGCGTGCAAATCGAAAAAGAATATGAACAGCTGAATACCGAATCAGATGGCGAATACAAAAAATTTTGGAAAAAAAATAATTTTGAATTCTTTAAATTTGAACCGTGGTTTGAAGATCAAAATTTTTGGCTGCAATTAGAATCATTTGTGCCGCAGCTACAAAGACTTTATTTAACAGGTGGAGAACCAACTCTTATTGAAGGCAATTACAAATTAATGAATCTGTGTATTGAACAAAATCGTGCAAAAGACATCGAAATTGTTTTTAATATTAATTTCACAAATTTACCAGAAGAATTTTTAAAAGCGATAGAACAATTTAAGTCAGCAACAATTGTTGCAAGTATTGATGCCTATGGAGATTTAAATGATTACATACGTAGTGGTTCTAAATGGAAAAAAATCGAAGAAAATTTAGAAATATTTTTAAAAAATAAGACATCGCAGATTTCGCTGGGCTTCTCACCCGTTGTTCAATCGTACAATATTTTAAAAATCACAGAACTATTTTCATTTATTGAAGATCTTTCAAATAAGTATGAAGAATCTTTTTTTGTCGATACGCTATTCTGTTATGCTCCTGATTTTATGGATTTTATCTACTTGCCACGAGATATAAAATTACAAGCTATTGAATCTATAAAGTCTTGGAAGACAAAATCCGAAAGAAGTAACAGCTCGTTACAAAATGATATTTTTAATAATTCTGTAGAAAGTTTGCTTCGCCGACTTGAAGAAAGCCTTGATTTGGTGAATTCTGAAAAATTGAAACAGTTAGCATATTATACAAAAACTTTGGATAAAAAACGAAATACATCTATTGATAATCATTTTCCAGAGTTCAAAGATATTCTGTAAGTTCTGGAAAATATCATTCGGACTTTATTTTTTCTGCATTGGGTTTATTAATATTCATATGTGCACAGTTTTGACAACTCAGCCACTCTGGATCTGTCAGATGAAATTTTTTTTCTGATATATTCAGAAGTTTTTTCCGAAATATATCGTAGGCTTGCGAATGCCAAACTTGTCGCCAGTCTTGTGCCGTATCCAATTTGAATTTATTTTTAACCACGCAGCAAGGTTTTATAATATTTCCGAGTTCAAAACGAATAAACGAATATCCGATTGTACACGGGTTTTCAGAATAAAAATCAGTTGGAACACCAGAGTTAATAATTCCCAAATCAATTTTTTTCATAGGAGACCTTCTGAAATAAAATCTTTATAATTTTCTAGTTTCGAAACTACAATATCATGTTGTTTTGCGATATCACAGGCTGTAGTTAAGCTTTGTTTGAGCTTTAAAAACTGAGACTGTTTCGGAATGAATTCGCGAAGCTCATTGGCATGAATTTCCATTGGTTTGAACCAAATTTCTTCGGCAGAAACTTCTTGTGCAAACAGGGCAATTTGATCTAAATTTTCACAGTTTAACGAAGTCACGACACACATCACAGTAATTTTAGGAGCGGGTGCCCCCATTTTTTTTATTGATTTTATATACAAGAGCAAATTTTTAATTTGTTGAAATGTTTTTTCAGATTGTCGTGGGCGAGTTAATACATAATCTGCAGCGTTGCCCCCAGAAATATTACAGATAAAATGTAAATCATCGTCTTTAACGATAGATGAGCTTAAATTTTTTATTTGTTCCTCAGTGATATAATCCAAATTAGTTAAGACCTCAACCTGTAACCCTCTATCAAGGGCAGCCTGAATAAATGGTAGTGCTTCGGGATGAGTCATTGGATCGCCAGCTCCACCAAGCTGTATAAATTCGGTATCGTTGGGAATACTATATAAAATTTGATAAAATTGTTGTGCTGATATTTGCATTTTCATAAAGTCGATAGATATTTGATTTAATTTTCCTGTAAGCTGATCCTTTTTAAGGGCCAGACTATTTTCACTGTAAACAGCGCAAAAATGACAGCTGTGTGTACATTTATTTGAGATATCGACTTGTAATGTGCGTATGCCAGAAAAAGTATTCAAAGTTTTTATTTGAAGTGATTCGCGTTCTTTGATGTGGAATGAAAAATAGACATTTAATTTCCAGAGTGAGCGCAATCTAAAATAATCAAACAAATCAGTTAACGCTTCAATCATTTTTGCATCTTTAGATACGGGAGCAAGGTAAATTTGTTCAACATTTAATTCGTACAGAGTCGCTATTGAATCGCCCAACAATCGAAGATCGCAGTTCGGCAAATCATATTCAACAGCAAATTTAAGCAGCGGATAGTATTTTTGATATTCAGCAATTTGATCAATAAACAGTTGGTCAGGTTTAATGTGAGGTCCTGTATCAACTATTTTTTCAATATATAAATTGTCAAATTTACGACGTAAGCAAACACAAAAAGAATCATTTAATGATAGTTTTTCTAAAAAAAATGGTATGTTTTCAATTTGTACAGATACAGTCAACAAGCTAGTTTTTTTCAACAGAGAATTAAGAATTCCATTTTTAAAAAAATATTTTAAGTTGTCAGATTCAATACGCAAAAAAACGGGCTCATGTTTTTTTATAGAATGAATATCAAATGAATTAAAATCTGCACCGTCAATATATTTCATTCAAGTCCTTTAAAAAACGGAAGCAGTTCTGGAAAATAAGACAAAAATTGTTCATTCCGTTTTGTATCAATATAATTTGTTTTTTTGATAAATTCGGAAGCTAAATTTTTAGCCGTGGGTGTCTTTAGAAATTGAATGATTCCATTTAAATCTGAAATTATTTTTTGATTTGAAAAAAAACTTTGCAGTTTTGAAATTTCAGAAACCGCTGCTGAGCGAAGTTCTTCACCCAGATAACTGATACAATAAATTTCAGGGTCATAGACCATGTGGAAGTGAAAATTGTTTTTTGAAATCAAATTATTTTTTGTTAAATAAGTATGCAGCTCTGTCAAAGTTAAAACATTAAATACACTCACTGTGCAGCTTGCAAAAATATAAGCATTTTTGAGATTCGAATTTAAATATTTCAAGCCCATTTCGATTTCAGACCAAACACCGCCTTTGCGGATATAATCTGCACGATCACCCCAAGAATCAATACTGATTCCAATAATAACTTTTTTAAAAAGTTTCCAGCATTCAATAATTTCAAAATTATTTCGATAAAAGCAAGACCCGTTCGTCGTGTAAACCAGCTCTATATTTTGAAGACCATCTTGAATTAATTTTTTTAAGAACCAAATATGATCTTTTGCCAGCAGCGGTTCGCCGCCAGCGAAGTAAATTCTTTTTACTTTTTTAAAGCTTAATTGATCATAAATTTCTTT
>JAYTMM010000087.1:0-2652 GCA_043728555.1 Pseudobdellovibrionaceae bacterium | reverse complement strand
TTAAATACATTACGCAATCGTGTTCGTAAAAGTTTAATCGCAAATCAATCGGGCCAAGGGGCAACAGAGTATATTTTATTACTTGTTGTTGTTGTTGGTTTGGTTATGGCTTTTAAAAAACCAATCACTGAAAAATTTTTAGGTACTGTTGATAAAGTCGGTAGTAAAATGGATGAAGTTACTCAGTAATTAAATGACAATTGAATACGTACTTTTACTGATCGTTGGCGGAGTTACTTTTATGGGAGCTTTAATTAAGGCTCCCAAGACCGCGTTTGAGCAAGGTGGAATACGTTTAGCTGCGCGAGTTGAGACTCAACTTGCGACAGGTTCTGGTTTCAAAGCCTATCCCGGCAATTCAAATGACGGAGCTGTTCCATGGAAGCGACAAGATTAAATTTTTGCTCTGATCAACGTGGTCAAGCGACGATTGAATCGGTGTTGTTAATATTTTTGATGGTTACTATTTTTATGTTCGCGACAAAAACAATGCGCGAAAAACAAGTCTTACAAAAAATGACAAACAAATCTGTTACTTTAGTTAGACACATGTCTGAATATGGTTCATGGAAAGATGAATGTAAGCCAGCAAAAGGTTCTGGCAATGCAAGGGCTGCTTTGTGCCATCCAAATTCGATTGCGCGAGCATTAAGTTCGGATCCGCAACCATGAAAAAAAATAATTCAAAAAATTTTAGCATAAATAATTCAAACGGTTTTTTAGCCGCTGATTTTTTATTTTCTTTCGTGCTTGTAATCAGTTGTGGAATAATTATTTTTACCCTGACATTTTCTTTGGCCACTATTGAAATCGCACAATACATTGTCTGGTCTTCGGCGCGGGCTTATTCGGCCGCGAACAAAGATCCGAGCGCATCAAAAAAAGCTGGTGAAAAAAAATTCAGTATTCTGGCGGCAAAATATCCACTGCTTACAGGTGTTGGTGGAAGCGGAGCACCTTGGTTTGAATTAACTGGTCATGTTGTTGGTGACACAGCATCTGCTGGTTTGCAGTCAGTAGATCTGCCAAACAAATTAGGTTCAGAAAATCGTCACCCCTGGACCGGCGCGCGCGCCGATTTGTTTTTAAAATTATTTAGTTCATTAAAAATTCCTTTTTTAGGAAAAATTTCAACGGATGATGATGTTTTTAAATTTCCGATTCGAGCATTCATTTTAAGAAATCCTTCACAAAAAGAATGTCTTGATTTTTACAGCACTCCCGAAAGATTTCAAAAAGGCATTCAGCAGTTAGAAGGTGGTTGGCAGAGCCTTGGAATATCCGGCTCCTATGTGCCAATCGAGGACAACGGATGTTAGAAAACAAAATTCACAGAAATTTTAAAAAAACAGAAAAAGGCATGGCTTTTGTTGAAGCGATTCCTGTTTTATTTATGATTGTCGTCGTTTTCAATTTTTCGTTGGGATTTTTTGGCGCTATTCATTCAGGAATTTTAAATTCGATTGCTTCATATAATTATACGATGGAAACATTTAGGTTTCGCTCAAATTTAATGTATTTCAGACCTGGTGACAGTAAAATGGCTCATTACACTAAATCAATGAACCGTGTACATGGCGTAACATCGGACGGTATTAAACAAGAAGACGGCGCCACCGGCGGACCTAATCGTTGGCCAGCCACTGTTAGATCAATCGCATTTAACAAAACAGCAGCAAAGCTACCAGATGGTGATGGTTTTTTGGGAGTTCATGATTATAAAGACTCAGCAAAAAATGACCATAAAAATGTTTGGGGCGTAAATACAAACTATAGTCCAGATTCTGCAACGGATAGCGCCACTTCACCAGAAATATGGGTCAAGACCATTTATGGAATCTGTTTAAATGCCGAATGTAAACCGTAAGTATTTTTTTAAAAAGAAACTAAGAGGTTTTTATGGGTCCGAACGAATCAAGAAATTTATGGATATCTTTAGGTGCAGGAATTTTTGCGACATTTATGTTGTATTCTTACACGCAAGAAAAAAAAGCCGAGATGGATAAAACTCTGGGTGAAAAAGTTCGAGTCATCGTCGCCAAAGAAGACATTCGTGATATGGATACAATTTATGATAACGTTGTCGAAGTCGTCGAACGTTCCAAAGATCAAGTCGAACCCGATGCATTTCGCGATGTCGGCGATATCGTTGGAACTGTTGCGGCGATTCCGATTAAAAAAGGTCAAACAATTACAAAAAATAAAGTTTTAGAACCCGGCCCAGAAACAGGAATGGCGATTCAAGTTTCGCCAAACAAACGTGCTGTCACAGTACCCGTCAGCCCTGAACGTGTGAACGCAGGATTAATTCGCCCCGGTGATCGTGTTGATATTTTTGCAGTGGTTGATTCTGGTAAAGGTGCTTCGCAAAAACGTGAAGTTATTTTATTTCGTCAAGACGTATTGATTTTAGCAACAGGCGTGAATGTAAACAATAATTTGCCGCGCACTATTGAAAAAGATCCAAACGGACGTGGTTTGGTACAAACCACATTAACCGGCGATACAAAATACCCTTCGATTACAATCGAAGTCGATATCAACGACGCGCAAGACATGATTTATTTAGTTTCAACAAATGCGCAAAGTTTATATTTTTTATTACGTAATCCACACGATCGAAAACCAGTTGTAATGCGTAACGTGGCTTCT
>JAYTMM010000086.1:0-16508 GCA_043728555.1 Pseudobdellovibrionaceae bacterium | reverse complement strand
AAAATCGCCGGAAAAACTTTAATCACAGATTCATAATCACCGGCTTGAATCTGGTTTTGATTTAAAAATGAAGAATCCATACAATCTGGATTAATACGTGGTTCCATCAGAATCTGAGAACCTTTAGCTACTGAAATAATACAACCAGAACCGTTTGTTTCAACAACTGAACCGTCTGTCGTCAGCGGCTTTGTGATACATTTTGATTGCGGATCAAAATTAATTTTCATCCCACGTGCATCTTGAAGTATAAGACGAACACATTGACGTAAAAATTTATTTTTATTCAGAAGATTTTTTTGCAGATCCAGCACATCCATTTTTTGAAATGGCAGCTCACTTTGAACAGAACAATTTGAATTTTTTTGAACTAATGTTCCATCATTTGTTTCTTGTCTTGAAGTATCGTCTTGAAAAAAAACTGTGTTTAAATTGATATAAATAAATTTATCATCAATAGAACAACGCCCAATTTCAACTTGGGCATTGTTTTTTATAGATTCCATTTGAGATTTTTTTTGCGCGGGATCGATAACAAATTGAGTCTCACTCAAGGCTCGTGACATTTCACAAGCCAGAATCAACTTTGGTACGATGATCAATGCTGTCAGAATCAAATTTTTTTTCGACATCAATTTCATTATCAACCTCTTGCAAATTAAATATTAACTCAAATCGCGAACATGAAAATAATTATAATGCAGGCTCATTGATGACTGTGAAAGTACACATCTCAGCACCTTGACGAGTCCAATCACGGAAAATTCCTGATTTGCTTCCAGTGTCACAAGTTTGACCTTTAGTCTCTGTGAATACATAACGAACTTTACAAAAACGTAAGTTTGCAGTGCTTGTTGAAAGCATATCTAATGCAACGCCAGATAATGATTTCAAATCAGATGATCTAAAGAAATTACCGTTTACGCCACCAGTTGGTAAACCGTCAGTGCCGTATGTAAAATCAGCTGTGTTACCAACTGTTGTATTTGCAGTGTCTTGTGCTTGGCTTTGAGTTTCACAAACAACATAGGCTTTTACTTTAACGCCAGCTAATGCTGAATAACGTTGAGTATCTAACATAGTGATACCTGTACGGTTACTGTCACCTTTTGTCTGTGTCGAAGTTGAAATGAAATCCGTTGAACCAACTTGAGCAGAAATTGCATAGTTAGCGCTAACGCCGTCTAATGAATATTCATGTTGTGGAGCACGATAACAAATATCAACGAAATATTCAGCTGTGTACGCCTCTGAACCTAATTCGAATAATAAATCTTCAATCTTTGTATCCATTGCTGCGCCGTTAGCTACGATTTGACCGTAATTATTTGCTGCACCTGTTTTTACAACTGAAGTTAAAGCACCTTGAGCCACTGAATGATCAGTCCATGGACGTTGACCGGCTTTTAAATAATTCATATAAGATTCGCCGCTGCCTGTACCCGTGCTGATACATTTGATACGAGAACCACAATTTGATGCAGTTGTTCCACAAGATCCTGGGCGATCAATATTTGTACGTGTACCATCAGAGTTTTCTTTGTAACAAACGTCTGCGCATTTCAATGGAACTGTACGTACACCTGCATTACACGCGTACATATCTGGACCAGATGATGTCACTTTAAATTTAAAGCGATACTCTAATGCATTAACTGTTTGAGCCATTGGCAATACGATTGCTAATGTTGCTACTACTTTCTTAAGTGTTGAAAAAATGTTTTTCATGTTCGAGTCTTCCTTTTTGTGTTTTGTTGTTGTTGTTTAAAAATTTAATATTAACGTAAGCAGCCGGCTTGACCTAATTGCTTATAGATTTCTAATTTTAATAACTGTACGAATTTCATATCTGAAGTTAATGGCTTCATGCTATATGTACTGTCTTCACGCTCAGCAATTGCCCGCGCTTTGTTATTAATAAAATCGTCCATGTCTAATTTGAAATCTGATGTGCATGTCATATTCGTATAGCTTAATGATAAACCGTAATAATTTTGGCTTGTTGCTGACTGACCACTGCCATTTAAATTGATTGTCGTACCTGAACCATTGTTTGAAGCTGGTCCATTACCTAAATTAAAAGTCATCGTCCAACCTTTTTTATGGTCAACACGAGCAACAAATGTACAACCGTGGCTGTCACACTTGTCTTTAACTTCTTCGTTGATGTGAGCTATTACAGCTGCATCGGTTGCTGATACATAGGCCTGTTTGTCTTGGGCGTTTGATCCGACTTCAAGTTCACCTAAATTTTGCTGTGCAAAACCTGATAAAGATAAAAGTGTCACCAAACTAAAAATAATTTTTTTAGTCATGTTTCCTCCGCTAGAAACTTAATTGTTTTTGTTTTCGGCAAATTAATCCGACTTAGACAATCAAGCAATCGCACAGCCACAAATATTTTATCTTATGAAGTTTATACACGAGATCACATTTTTTAATGTGTCAAACTTATTTACAGTAGAACACATTTTCGCGCCGATTGGTTCCAATATGGAACGAATGAGACATGTTTTTGTTTCAAGTTAATACGAAAATTTGGCTCCAAACATGAAATAGAAATATATATGAAAAAACAAATCAAAAATGCATTGGCGGCATTAACATTAATAAACTGTTTTAGTTTATCTGCATTTTCTCAGGATAAAACGTCACTACAAAATAAATCGACCACCTCAGAACAAAACTGGTTGAACGTAAGCAACAGTCCTAAATGCGCGGCTGATATGGGTAAACCCTCAGATTCTATATTTATAACTGCAACTCTGCGTAATACAGGAATCATGTTAAATAACTTGGCCAAACAAACTGGCCAAGACCCTGCAAATTTTGTCGGAAACGGTCTTAAATTCTATAAGATGAAACTCAATATTTTAGCGCAGACAATTATCGACGGAATGAATTATGGTACTTTGGGTTTCGTTACAAAAGAATCAGATGTCTTAAATCAGTGGGCAAAGTTAAACGAAACCTCGAATACAAAAAGTTTTTTCAACACTTCAACATGTTCGCAAGTGAATGAAATCAACAGTTATTATTCAAATTTGTTTTTACGCGGAATTAATGCGGATACATTGACTCAGCTTGCTGAAAAATTTAGCGAGGCAAAATCACCCCTGAATTGTGATTCATCGAATATCAAAAATGACTTAGATCTATACCCCGTCTTTAATTACAATTTAAAAATTGCTGACCAAAAAAAATGGGAACACAGCGGTTTTGATTTTTGGTCAAGCTTTAAAATTTATCTGAGCTGGTCATGGAGGAATTCAAAAAATTCTTTAATCACTTCACATCCGATGAACAAAATGTCGATGCTGGCACCGATGGAAGAACAAGTTTTATTATTATCAAATGGTTGTAAAAGCATTGAGCGGCCTGAATGTAATTCCGATTTCTTAAGCTCTGCCGAACTTCGCAATTTATTTACGACAGATAGATCAAAACTAGAACTGTCTGGCTCAAGTCTTGAGATGAAAGATCTGATCATGGATAACAATGACAAAACGGATTCAAAAATCAAAGAAACTTTAGCAAAAAATTCGGGTGATCAAACATGGATCAAAGAGTTTCAAAAATCTTACTTGGGCTTTTCATCTAAAAATATTGAGAATTTATATACAGCTAATAAATTATTTAGCAGCTTGATGACACAAAAAAATAAAATACAAATAAATTCAGATCTTGTGACTGAAATGTCAAAACCAGAAAATTTAGAAGAGGCCAATTATCTGTGCTCGGAGCACCGTATGCTGACCCAAGAACAGCCTTTAAATGTTTATAAATTTGATCTTGATAATTTAAAAGCTAATAGTTCTAAATTAGATCAATATTTGAAATACGGAATGACAGTTTCTGATATGTTAAAAGCACATTCAGACATTTCAAGCTCAATCACAGCAGCTTGTAATATCGTTGATAAAAATTTAAAAACAGTCGTTCAACAAAACTGGAATAACTACAGACCTTGGTATCAAAACTTCCTCAGTCGATATCAAATCATCAAAGCAGCAATCGAAGTTGAAAAACAAGACGCTTCTGTAACTGCTTTTATCGACCATCGTCCGCTGACATATTTAAAAGATCAATGCACAAGCGCCATCGATTGCCACCGAAAAATGACTGAAAGTATCGTGTATTTGAATAAATTATTAATCCATTCAAGAACATTCTTAAGAGCTGAATTGCAATCTGCACCATTATTTAACGAACGTGCCGAAAAAGTCGCTTGTGGTATGTACGATCCCTTTGAAGCTTCAAGGTTAAACAAGAAAAAATTAGTCGCTGATATAGCCTCATCACTGTTATTTGGATGGACAAGCTTGCCGATTTATTTAGATATAAATTTCAAACCTAAAGAATTAATTTCTTTTAATAAACTGATGCAAGACGGAAAAATAAAATTTGACGCTGAATTCGATAAAAATCAAATGACAAAAACGATCAGTTTAAATTTAGGTTCCTTTGTTAATGTTCCCTGCGCGATCAACATATCTGAAACTGGTGTTGATTTATCTGAAACAAATTCAAACTATGTATTCAAAGGTTTGGGCGTTAACGCGTGCAAAGGCAAAAAATCTGAAACAACTGAATCCCCGACGGGTTCAATCGATGTTTTCAAGAAAAATCCTGAATCTGATTTACAAGTTTGCGGTCAATGTTCGTTAAATTTTGAAAAAATTGCGACGACGAATATGTTAAACGTGTATGCGCCGTTACGATTTGTTTTACGATTAGCTCAAAGTTTAATGCGTTATCAAAATGTTAAAAATGATGACACCATTAATCCGCGCGAATTTAACATCAGCACGAAATCATTAGTCGAAACTTACAAAAAGAATGATAACCGTATTCCTGAAGCCTGTGTTCCGATGTTGGCTCGTGGATTAAGTTGCCAATCAAATATTTGTGAAGCTCTTGCGGTTAAAGAATTTGAAATCAAATCCGGTCTTGAAGTTGAAAATATCGAATTAGGCCGCTCACAATCTGAAAGTGGTTCAACCGATGATTATGATTCTGCGTGGATCAGGGTTAAGGGCTGTGGTGACAAGCAAATTCGAATGACTTTCAGGTGCTCTGGTCAAGGCGACAGTTTTTGGATGCCTGTATCTGCTCGTGAATATAAACAATGTGTAAAATAAGGATAATGCGATGAAAACAATCTTAACAACAATTTTATTCGCACTATCAATTCAAACATTTGCTTTAGATATGAAGAGTAAAATCGCAGTGGACGCGACTGGTGAAATTCAAAAATACCTCGAAGTTACTTGTGGAACGAATGAAAAAAACTTTTGCCAGCAACTCTGTAGCGATTCAACTTCGTGTCGTATTCCTGAAAATTTATGCCAAGATTGCGTGACACAGAAATCACAGATGATGTATTCAATATTTACTGATATCAATACGATCTTTAAATCAGATATTATGTTCGTTGAAAATCAACAACTTTTGACCTTTCTAAAAAATAAAAAATTTATTTCAATTCCGCATGATTTGTTTATAAATATGTTTACTCCAGAAAAAAAAGACGCCCTTAAAAATGAATTCGAAAAACTGTGTCAGATCCGTGTTCAAAGCGCCACTTTGCTTGCAACGGTCAACGAAGATAACCAAGCTGATCAACTCGTTGGTGTTATTTGTCAGGACACAATGGGTTCTGTTGTTTTACCTATCAGTTTAAATCCAGCTTTTACAAACCAACAAGTTGATTTCTGGGAAAACTTAAATGCACAAATCGGCCAAACCACAGACGGCTTGAAACTTAAATTAACAACAGAATTTGGCACTTCGACAGCGCAAGAAAATACGTACAAAGTTACAGATTTTTCTGTTTCAACCGAAAAATCTCACATCAATAGAACTCAAACAAATCTTCAAACTGAGTTAAGCCAAAGTTCAGTTTGTAAAATAAGAACCTGTACGGACGGAACTAGCCCCGTTATAAATGCCGAACTTTATAAAAAGTGCATGAATAATAAAAAATAGCTCAGATAAATCACAAAAAAAAGCCAACTTTTAAGTTGGCTTTTTTTGAAACTAAATTTGATCAAAAATATTTTTAAAAAAATTATTTCATTGCAACTGGGTCAATACCCCATGATTTTAAACCATTCATAACTTCATTCACAGCGGCTTGTTGACGTTCTTTTTGTGTGCCGACGTGTCCGCCATCATTTGAAAATTGGCCGACTTTTAAATACGTTTTGATACCGTCATAAATATTAGTCCAGTTCTTTTTAGCTGAATCCATATCCGGACGAACTGATAAGGCTTGGTTATAATCTGCCAACAATACGAAGCCCGTGATATCAACTTTGATTTCGGCGATGAATGGTAAGCGTAAAACTCTTTCCAATTTTTTATTATAACTGATAGCAGCTTCAACCGACCCCACATCAACTAATTTATTTTGCTTATATTTTTCGTTCATCAACACATTATTAATAAAATAGGCACGCAATGCTAAAATATTTAAAACTGTTGTGCTGTATTCGTCAGATTCTTGTAAACGCTCAATCAAACGATCGACTTTGTCTTCAGGTAAAAACGCAGCCATTGCTGCGATCGCATTAAATACACCAACCTTGTTCATTTCAAACTGAACACAGGCCGGATCATTCATGTCATACGGTTTACCCATGTTATTATCATCGTAGCGGATTGATTCGATATCAGAAATTTTTGTATAGATATACGGAATCAATTCATCATCCACTAACATATTTTCGGCAGCTTTTTTAGCCCAAGCCAACAAATCAACGGGCACCGGAGATAATTTTTTATAATTCTTAGGATCGTTTAATTCTTGAACAGCTGTTTTTACTGTTTCAATTCGCTTTAATTCCGCTGTGCTTTGAGCTAAGTTTTCCATTTTTTGAGGGATCACTTTTGTTGCGGCATCATGAAGATCATCAACTTTGCCACAAGAAAATAAACCCAATGCACATATTACTAAAATTATATTTTTCATTTTGTCTCCGATTTATTTTTATTCAATTTAGTAAACAGGTTTAATTAAATTGTCTTTCAAAGTCTTCAAACCTGCATCCGCTGGCGTACCTAACCAGATCGACATAATTTTTGTCATAACATCAGGTTGTCCAACAAATGACTGCGTTGCACCCTTTGCATCTTCGTAATAAACGCTGACTTTACCATCAGTCCCTTTTATCATCATCATCGTTAAATCTTTACCAGAAATACCGTCAGCGCCTTTTTCAACGATGGATAACATTGCAGACAAATCTGAATCAATCGCATAACCATTCGCAGCTAAAGCTTCTTTGAATGAAACCGATAAACTTGAAGCCGATACTGTACGTAACATCGAAATTTTTAATGCCACTGATTTTGAATTATCAACTAATGATTTTAAAGCATTCGCATCACGAGAAAATGCTGCTTTGTTATCAGAAAACAATTGAGCAATATAAACCTTAGCTGCAACAAAAAGAACAGTTTTTGAACGCAGTCCAGCGCCCAACAAATCCATTTTCAAAGTCGTCGGTTGACCTTTTTGATCATTGATCGCCGCTGATTTATTTAAATTTACATTTTCTAACTGCAGAGTGCCTTGCTCGTAAGTCAATAAAGTCGCCTGAGCGAATGTTGATAATAAAAGAGCCGTAGCGATAATCATTTTTTTCATAAGTTCTCCTTCATCTTTTTAAAGATGTGTTTTTATTGTTTAGATGAATTGCTCTAAAGTTGTGCTAGAAAACACAAAAGAGTTGTTTTTGTCTAGGGCTTTAATTTTTGCCCGATAGAACTTTCAAAACTGTCAAAAAATGTTACAGGGTCAAACGGCCACTTAAGTCGGTTTAAAAATCGATAATGACAGCTTAAGCCCTTGATTTGAAAACGGAATCGACAGACTGACCTTCAATCGCTGAAATTGAAATTTCCAATCCGTTGGATGCAAAACAATCATCCCACGCAGCATTTCTAAAGACTCAAATCGCTTCAAAATAGCTGGAATTTCTTCGCTACTGAGCCGTTCACCATAGGGTGGATTAGTCACAATCCACAATGGATCTGCAGCCGATAGATCCAAAGTCTGCAACTCACACTTTGAACTATCGATATGTGTTAACGTTAAGTTCGGTACAAAATACAAATCAGAAAATATTTTTTGATTTAAAACAGCTTTATTCAAAGTTTCTAAATCTTTTTCTAAACCTAACAGTTTATGCTGAGTCGGCTTTAACCATTTGTAATTTTTTATCCACGTGGGCGATTTAAAAAGTGCTGGCGTAATCTGTAAATTAAAAAATGGAAATGATCTGTTCATCTGCAAAAACCCATGCGGAATTCCATTTAAAACAGATTCAAATAAAATAGTTCCCGAACCACAAAATGGATCTAAAATAGTTTTCTGATCTGCTGTCGTAAGACCTGCAATTTGTAACGTCAGATAGGCCAAGTTTTCACGAATAGGCGCAGCGCCTTGGTGCTTTCGATAGCCTCTGAAATGCAAATGTTCACCCGTTGTATCAATGCTGACGGTCACAATGTCATTGAATAATCGAATGAAAATACGATTTTCAGAATCTGAAACAAGCTGTATTTTTTTTTCGTTTAAAATTTTAGTCATTGTTTCGGTCAAGTTTTTTTCGTGAAACAATCTGGATTTTGACGATTCAATTTCAATCGTTATTTTTTTATCCATTGTGAAATTAAATATTTTTGAAAAATCAATTTTTTTAAATTCTTTTTCAAACTGATCAAAATAGCGGGCTTTAAAATCAATATGACGAAGCAATACTCGATTGGCAATATGGCTGAACAAATTGATTTGCAAACCCAAATGCAATGAACACTGAAACAATAGCCCGCCCTTATCAATTTCAAACTCAGGCAAGGCTTCACGCGTGGGCAGACCATCCAGATCCATCATCAAATGCCAAAAGCCTTCAATTTCTTTGATCAGTTCATTTTCAAAATGTATCGGACAACTGACAAAAAAATATTTCATTGAATTAAAGTCTCCAGAATAAATCAAAATTTAAAAAATAGCCGTCCTGATTATCATACCTGAATTTACTGATATCCGTCGCATTTAACGACGTCTGAACGTGAAAACGATCATAGACCCAGATATATGATAAATAACCACCCAATGATTTTTTTTCAAAATTATAACTGGGACCAATCAATACCCGATCCCAATTTGACATGATAATTTCGTACCCTGTTTGAAATGAACTTGAACCAATGGCCTTAATCGCCGAGGCTTCGGCAGCACCGTCCCATTGAATCAGACCTAAAATTAAAAACGTATGTGAGACCAATGAATCTGAAGAAATTGAATCCCAAAATAAATTTAAATTTAACGTCGCTTGGTTTTCTTTAGTTAGTCTGACAAAATCAAAACCAGCAGCTAACGTTGTCGATTCAGAATCATAAAATTTGGCCTTGATACTGGCATTCGGTCGACCTAAAACGTTGAATGTTGCAAACGTACCGACAGACAACCAGTCCTTAATACCGTAATGCAAGTTACCTACAATATTCACCAAAAATTCATTCTCGTACAATGACTGTGCTGTTTCACCGATAAAAACGCCTTGATAGACCAAGGGTCTGTACCTGGATGAAATGTTTAACTGACTTTTTTTAATTAATAAATCTGTTGTCCCGATATAATCTGTGTCTTCGCCGGATAAATCGATTCTTTTAATATAATCACCTTTTTGAATCATAAATTTTCGGGATTGCCTGACTAACTTAATACGTACATCAAATTTTGTATTTGCAGGCTTTACTGATGCTATTTCGGCGAAAGCAAAGACTCCGGTTTTTGCATTCTGCGAAAGGATGGGTACAATTTCTCCGATATCCCAATTTTTAGATTCAGAAATAGCCAGTAAATTTTGATCGTCTAAAACAGATTGTATCAACGCTGAGTTATAAACTAAATTTTCAGCTTGTACTAAATTCACTGAAATGAAATTAAAAAATAAAATAAAATAAATTAGTAAATAATTTTTTTGGGGTGCAAATTTAAGCATATCGAAGATAATACTAGCGCAAATAATCCGACTCCGAAAGCATAAAATAGACCCCAATGATCAGTTAAATATCCGACTCCTAAGTGCATCGCAATCACCGCTAAACTCTGAAAACTCATGGCATATGTTATAAATATTCGTTTATGTTCCCCCGTAAATTCAGATATATAGGCAATGCTTAAGGGATAATAGGGCGACATTCCGAGCCCAACTAAGGCCAAAAAAAATGGATGCACGTACAAACCCAACACTAAAAAAACAACAGCCGCTATCAAAGATATATTCATTTGCATCTTGATCGGCATATTTATTTTTTTAAATGCGAAAAACAGACGACCACTCAGCAAAAACAAAAAGAAATAGGTCACATATTGACTGGATTGTTGCAAATCCATTTGAAAATAATTTCGCATATACTGAGCTAAACGTGTTGAAACTAAAATTTCAGCGACAACATAAAAACCGATAACTCCACAAATAAAAAATAATGTTTTTTTAGATATTTTTTTTTGAACTGATTCAGGATCATTCATATTTTTTTTAATAATGCTGAATGCTGGCAAGGGTCGGACAAACATCATAGCGCATAAGAAAATAAAACACAGTGCACTTGCCGAAATAAATGCAAACCGCCAATTACCAAAAAAAACTGTCGTTTGAGTTGCAACAATGGGTGACAAAAAACTGGCAAAGCCATACATCGCGTGTAATCCAGACAAGGCTTTAGCTTGATTTTCAGGCTCAATACTTTCCGAAACTAACAGATTCTGTGCGACGCCCATAAAGCCGAAACTGAGCCCTAATGAAAAACTGCCTAATATAAAGAATGTAAAACTAGGTGAAACACCCATGATCACCATACCCAAAAATAAAACAAACACACCCAACGCTAACAACGAAGAAATTGAATATCGGCGCAAATAATACATCGACACAAAGCTTGCCAAAAATGCTGCCCCAGATGTCATCGCAAAACTAAATGAACCTTCAGTGCTTGATAATTTAAAAAAAATTAAAATTTCAGGAAATAACGGCCCACGAATATTATCTGACAGACCTAATAAAAATAAACTTAAGAATGCAAAAATGATGGCCCATTTTTTTTGGGCCATCTGAACTAAATATAAATTCATTAGGTGACTTTCTGGTTTGAATGCTTATTTGGAGTCTAAAGCAGTCTTTAAAACTTTGAAAGTATTTATTATCGTTTTACGATCGATCTCGCCGGTAAACGTAAACGGTTGATACGTCGTATTGAAACCCAATTGAAATTTGCCACATTCATAGATATTAGCAACTGTTGATGGATCGTTCACATCTGCTTTTTTCGGTAAACGCCCATTATATCCTAAGAAAATAAATGCTTCGCCAATAAAACTGTCTAATGGGTATATCGCTCGACACGGGTTAATAAATACATCCCATTCATCTAATTCTGCCTGAGCATTTTTATGAGCATAATCAGTTACGAAATTTCTAAATCTTGGGTATGACAACCGAACTTCGGCAGCAGATAAAGACCAATTTTTATTTTGATCATAGGCCGAAAACAATGATTCGATATAAATTAATGTCATATTTAATGTCCGAATGTCTGCGGTTTCAATTCGCCCAATTTGCTTTTGATCAAAACGTGCCACTGCCATTACAGCATCGTAATAGCTTTTGAATTGAACATCCGATAATTTGCTTAAGTAGCCAACTAAATACGATAAGTTTGAATAATAATTTTTATAGTTCTGTTTAAAATCGTCATAAAAACATTTTTCGTCATTCACAGGATATTTAAAAACATCTTGCTCCGGCAAATTACAACCGGCCTTTGCTACTCCTTCACGGATTTCTTGCAACTGCTGACCTCCACCCGTTAACAACATATTTAAATATTGAAAAGCTTCAGGCTTTGTAACTTGCTGATCGCCGTTACCAGAAAATGTAAATAAATTCGCTTGTAAAAAAGTCTCCTTGGCTGTTTTAATACTTTCAGAACGTGGATCAAAAGTTTTCATTTCAATCGCAAATTCTTTGAAATCAGTATACCAATTTATAAAACCTGATTCAGTAATGACAGCTGAATTGCCCCATCCACGTATTAATTCACGCGCTAACATTTTGCCATAAAGTCCCCGCGCCAAATCTTCCCATGACATATCCCAAATATCTTGGTTCACAGCCAAAACCATTTTTTTAAATCTATATGTTACAGGTTTTGTAGAAATAAATTCGTCCTTTAAATCTTTGAATCCGTCCAAAATAAACGCAGTGTCTTCGGTATTAAAATTATTCCAACTTTTTAATTTTCGTACAGATTCATAGGTACTCATCTGAGCTTGCAGTAAACTGATATTTTTTCGATCGGTCTCTGTCTGAAATTGGACCGAACTGATGAAATCCAAGTTCAGTTTAAATATAGCTATTTCTTTTTGAATGGCCTTAATATGAACTAATCTCAATGAATCCAAACTGTCCGTTGTCATATTTTTTTGATCACTAAATACATTAATAATTAATTTTTTATAAAAATTTTGAAAAGTGGAAAACTGAACTTGAAATGGCAAAATATTTTTTTTCAATACAGATTCAATAATGGCATCCAAGGCTGAAATTTTGATTTCTGAATGTTTTTGAAATTGAACCGACTGCTGCAAAACATCCAATACCTTTTCAACAAATTGAACTGCCTTATCTAATTGCTTTTCAGATTCAATTTTGAACTGAACATCGCCATGTAACACATATGAAGATAGCGTCATTAAATCTGTAAAACTATCAATCGCAATCGTGTATTCAGATTCATTTTTTAACGGTTCTGTTCCAACTAAAAGCAATTTAACTTTCTCGGCCAAATCCAAAAGTTCTTTTTGATCAGTTTCGACAATATTAAGGCTGAATAATAACTTTTTTAAATCTGAAAATTCATAGGCTGATTTACCCAACTTTGAAGCAGACAGTAGGACTTTTAAACTTGAACGTAATTGTGCGAAACCAGAATCAATTGTTAATCGCGAAAACGGACCATCTTCTTTTTTAAAGCTATACATTTTGATGTACGGCAATAATTTTTGCACTTCATCTTTGATAATGATCAAATATCCACGCAGATCAGTGATTTCAGTTTTTGTGATGACAACTTCAGATCCACCCAATAAAGCCTTTTTCAAAACCAACAAATCATTAGCTGCTTCTTTAGATATTTTGGCGTCCTTATGAAATTTGTCAAAAATAATAAATAATTCCTCAGCAGTAAATGAATCTGCATTTTGTTTACCTTCGACACGGTTTTGGAACTGATTCAAAGTTTGATCTAAACATTTAAAGGTCGCATTAATTTCTGTTGTTGTTGATTCAGAACGTATCATCTTTTTGAGTTGCGAACTTAAATCTTTTAAACAAATCACATCTTCAGATTTAATTTCTAAAACTTCCTGTTTTGCGGGCTTACCTTTTAAAAATTCGCTACAGCCGCTTAAGACAAAGCTTGATACCAAAAATGCAACTGTAAATATTATTTGCCGACTAAAAATCATAACTGGCTCCGATCCATACTTGATCCAAATTTCTGTAATACGAAATACTTGTCGCTTCGTCTGATGTATCAACCAAGATCACATCAAAAGCAAATTTCCACGGCCCTTTAAGATCAATTTGATTTCTTGATTTTAAAATCTTCAAATTATTTTTCTCGGCTTGGCGCCAAACTAATTGCGTCGACAATTTAAATTTATTTTTAAAAATATCCTTATATTGTGCAGATACTTCGTAAGCTGTTCGGTAAATAAATTTGGTCGTCAATGTTTGTCGGTTTGGATTTGTATCAGGGCCTTGCTCGATCAGATCTTCACCAGATGTAAATAAACCATTGGCTTCAAAACTGATCTCGTCTGTTGCATTTAACTTTACATGTGGTCCAACGCTTGTGCTTTCGAAAATAACTGGCACATTATAAGTCGAATCAAATTCAGGCGATTTCGGACGCAAATACAACACAGACAAATCAACCATACCCCAATCCTCTTTGTAGCCAAAATCTGCAGCGACTAAATTTTCATAATATGTTTTTGGTAAAATTGTGATTTTAACGCGATCAGTGACTAGAACACCTTTGTATCCCAAAGCCACTTGATGCGACGGTTTGTACATCGCTGATACATCGGCAAATAAACCCATTTTTTCGCCATAAACAAATTGCACACCAAAATTTGGCTGAAAAACGACATCTGAAATATTTGGATTTTCAATTTTGTAATCAATCGGCAAAATTTGATTTTGAAACAAAATATTTTGCGGCGGAGAAACAAACCACGGATTGTTCGATTCAAACTGTCCATTTTTTAAATCATAACCTGGCCCCTGATCTGGGATAAACAAGGGTGATCCATAAAATAAAAACCCTAAATCTTTATTTTTCTTCTCCCAAAAAACTCCGGTTAAACCCTGATTTTCTGGATTCAACGAATTCCAACGAAATTGGGGTTGAAAAAAACCTAAATTCCAACGGTCATCAACATTCGACCAAATATTCGTTTTGCGACCGATGTGTATTTGTGATGAATCATCAATTTTAAATGAAAAATAAATTTCACGAACATTTAAATAACTTAAAACAGGTGTACCTACAGCATACATTCCCGTTAAATTTAATTTGAATGCATCTGATTCTGATTTCTCAGATTTTAAACTGGCTCCAAAAAAACCAAAATTTGACGACTGTGTGTTTTCGTAATCTTGACTAATGAACGATAGTCCTTGTGCTTCGACAGAACCTACGATATCCGCCAAAGATATTTCGGCCCCTAATAACAGGCTAAAAACAATGACCAATAATGAGACACTTTTTAAGTTCATTTGCATATGTACTTTGACTTCAAGAGCCGTGCCCTTTATCAGTGGCAAAATGATTGCTAAATCGAATATATAGCTTTTTAATCGTTACACATAGGCAGCTGACTAGACAGCTGACAGTTTTTGTTTCTAAAATATGATCTTGATGAAATTCTTAATCATTCGTTTTTCTAGCATAGGTGACGTGACTCAATCTCTGAGTATTCCAGCGCATATTTTAAATACGTACCCAACAGCACAAATTGATATTTTAACAAAATCAGAATTTAAAAACTTATTTCAGTTTTCACCATTTGTGAATAAAATATGGACGATTGAAAAACAAATCAACTTAAAAGAAATATTCAAAATGTCACAAGACATAACTGCAGAAAATTACACGCATGTTTATGATGCGCATAATAATTTACGTTCTAATTTATTTTATTTTTTAATATCCGCAAATCATAAATTACAGCGCCCGATGATGCGAATCAAAAGATTTTTACTTTTGAAATTTAAAATGAATTATTTTGAAAAACCGTTTTCAGGCCAAAAAGACCTTCTGAAACCACTTGAAAAATGGCAAATCCCTTTTTCATTGCCGGCCACACCACAGTTGTTTTTAGATTCAGATTCAGAAAAGTTTTGCTCGGATTTTTTATTAAAAAATAATTTAAAAAAATATATAGTTTTAGTCCCCAGCGCCGCCTATGAATTAAAACGCTGGCCAATAAAACAATGGCAAAAATTAATTGAATTAAATCCTGAAAAAAAATTTGTTGTTTTGGCTGGACCCAATGACCACTTTACACAAGCACTCAACCAATTCACAAATGTCATTAATTTAACCGGACAAACCACACTTTCACAGTCAGCAGCCTTGATCGCAACAGCGACTTGCATTGTTAGTAACGACACTGGGATGTTACATTTTTCAGAGCAACTGGGACGTCCCACGATTGCTCTGATGGGCCCAGCACCGTTTGGATTTCCCTCAAGACCTACAACAAAAATTTTAGAAAGAAATCTGAACTGTCGCCCGTGCAGCAAACATGGCCAAGGCCCCTGTGTTAATAAAAATTATCAAGAATGTCTGGTTGATATTTCACCCGAAGAAGTCAGCTTCGAAATGAATCTCAAATGCTAACAGTTTACCGCATCGCTTATTTTTTATTAAAATATTTAATTTGTATTTTGAAACCTTTTTTATCCAATGATCTTAAAAAATGGATTGATTTGCGAAACAAAAAAATAAATACGACACTGTCTAATCATAAAAAAATTATGTTTCATGCAGCCAGTGGCGAAATCGAATATATCAAATCAGTTATACGTGAATTCAAAAATCGACATCCTGACGTTGAAATTATTTTGACCTATTCATCACCGTCGGCAGAAAAATTATTTACGAATCTGCAATCCGAGGTCACGGCCTTTATTCCTTTGCCATGGGACACTCCAACGCGAATTCAAAATTTACTGATGCAACTCAAACCTGAACTGATTGTTTTTTCTCGAACAGATTTCTGGCCCGAATTGATTTATCAGGCCCACAAAAAAAATATTCCATTGATCGGTGTTTCGATGTACCCAAGATTTGGTTTTTTTCAAAACATATGGTTAAAATTTATTTTGAAAAAGTTTTCACTGCTGACGGCTGTTTCTGAAGCT
>JAYTMM010000085.1:0-20104 GCA_043728555.1 Pseudobdellovibrionaceae bacterium | reverse complement strand
GTCCTGATCAATCCGGTCAATGCGTCCTGTGATCTCAACATCTGAAATATTTAATTTAAATTCTTTTTCTAAAATGTGCAGATACGCCTGACCATTCAGACGTTTTTTTTCATTGGCGCAGAATTTGAGACCAATTTGGATAAATTTATTTTTTTGAATCGACCAAAATAAATCATCATTCGGAAACAATCGTGCTGTTATTCGTTTTTGATCTAAAAAGTCTGAAATTAATTTTTGATCCGCCGATTTATAATTTTCATCTTTGATGAGATATTCAAATAAACTGTGAGCCAACGTGCCCTTTTGCATGGGATCTAAATCAATCGAAACCACAGAATAATCACGCAGTCTGAATCCGCGACTGGCCAATAATTTAAATTCGCACTGCGCATATTGAATCACATCTGTACCCGAAATTTGTGTGGGTTTAAATTCTGAAACAACCAAAGGCTGCGGATTTTTTTCTAAAATAATTTTCGTATTTGAATTTTCGTCACTTTGCGCCCATTGAATCTGATCTAGTCTGGTCTGAGGATGAAATAAATAATCAGGTTCTGCATTGTTTTCTAAAATAAACAGCGCTGTATTCAGCGGTTCACCCGAAAGATTTATATGTGCGCACGTAAAAAACTGTTCCGTGCATTTTGAACGCGACAGCCAGCGCAAATTAAATTCGTCATGGCTTTCTTCGGGGTACTGCAATGGAAAATCAAAAATATTTTTCAATACTTCGACATCTTTTAATGGAATTAAATTTTTTGAAGTGCTTTGAAAAGGCGAATCATCCAGACCGAACCAAATTCGATGAGTGATCTGATTTAAGTAGACTGCGCCCAGATCCCTGATTTGCACACCTTCAGCATAGGGATTTTTAATTTTGATTTCTTTGCGTGCAAGCATCGATTTAAATAAATCTAGCCATTCAGAAAACTGCAATTGCAGATCCGTGGTTTTTGATAAAAAATCTTTAAATATCAATTCTAAAAAATTCTGAAATTCATCAAAATCATCCGCCGACTGAGATATAGATTTTGTGATGACTTTCAAAATTTCGCCTAAAAATTGAAACCTGTCGACGTTTTGATTTAAATTCATTTTTCGATAAAATATTTTTTTAATTTTATCATCACGACCTAAATCTTCAACATCTGTTAATTCAATAAATAATGCCTTAAATTTTTCATACTGAATTTTATCTGTTTCTAAATCTTCGTTTTGAAAATAACTGGTCTCGAGGTCTTCCCAAGTTAATGAACTTGAAAAGCTTTGCAAGCTAGAAATTAAATTTTGAAAAAGCCCTGTCGAAATCAAACTGGTGACAATCGGCTTATCGACCGGAACACCTTCGATTTCAAAATGTGTCGACAGCGCTGGCCAATATTTTTCAGCTTGCGGCGACAACAACGCAATTTCAGAAGGTTTAACACCAGAATCCAACCAGCCGCGAACAGTTTGCGTGATCCATTTTACTTCTGCCAGCTGAGTTGAAAGACGCAAGAAGTTTTTCGATTCAAATGGCTTCGCTGTAAAAATACTTTCAATCTGTTTTTTCTGAGCGAAACCTTCGTTCATTTTATATGTATTTAATAAAAAATGATATTTAGATTTCCATTCAGGATTTGGCACGATGACGAACACATCGCATTTTTTAGCCAGACGATTGAAAATTCCCATTTCAACCGAAGTCATCTCGGTTCCCAGATCTAAAACGATAGGTGTTGTTTCATTTACTTTTGATAAATCTAAATCTTGCAGATACGACGACACCCAACTGGCATCGATCATTTTTTCGGACAATATTTTTTTTAATGTGTATTTTGATTTTAAATACCACTTATACCATTTGTGATCAGCATTGTCGTATTTATTTTCTTTAAACCATTCCAGCAAACTTTCATGATTTGAACTTAATAATAATGGCGCCAGTTGTTGAATATAATAATGCAACGTCGATATCTGATGCGGTTTTAAATCAATTTGCGGATCCGTTTCAGATATTTTTTGAATATACGTTCGAATAAAATCCGAATTTAAAATTTGAATCTGCGGCGCCAATCGACGCAGCCAGATACCCCAGAAATCACTGATCCGTAAAATATTTTCATCGACATAAAAATTATTTTTTTGAATACTTAGCTTTTGCAGATCTTGTTTTGATTTTAAGTCGGAAACAATCCAGCGATTTGGTCCCACCGGATAATCAGAAATAATTTTTTGAATTTGATCTGGATGTTCTAAATACAAAAATGTCAGCATTCATTGATGCTAGACTATCTTCGCTGCATAAGTCTTCTTTTTTTGCCATCTTTTGATAGCTTAAACGCTTGGTCAAAATCCAGATTGATGCTGACACTGGCTTGATAACGATCACTTTTACTTTGCCCAGCTGAATTTCCTAATTCTAATGCATAAGATGCGGCTTCAACACGAAGAAACGAAATATCAAACGCTGCGCCGTAAGTTAAATAGCCTTGATTAATCCCCGCGCGAAGATCAATCAAACCAAATGAAACTTCAGAACCAAAATGAATTTTTTTAGTTAAATCAACACTGTTGGTTGTAATAAAATTATATTCAAAAGCATGTGTCCAATGACCGTAAGCAAACGGATGTTGAATGGATGCGCCAAAAATTAAATTATCAGCCTGACGATCAGGCCCAACACCGGCGGTTGGTTCAAATCGTGTCGAACCAACATCTTTCCATACAACGGCCAATGTCGGATTTAAATTTCCATTTAATTGAGTCATGAAAGATAAATCCAGTGCGTGCCCCGTGCCTTTTGATAAAATGTTGGTGTCTAAAAAATTTTGTAGACTGCCGCCCACCAAAGATGTTACCAAAAAATCTTGTTCCGTCGCCCAACGCTTTACATGTCGTCCAGCAACTCCGAACGAAGTTTTTGGTCCAAGCGGCAAAGCGCCTGCGATCACGTAACCATAGTCACTGACGAAATCAATATTGAACGTCGGAAAAACTGGATCATTAAATTTCATATGAACATAATTTGAAGAGTATGCACCAAAACCAAAATTAGGAAAAACCATTCCTGATTTTGCAGACACGTCAGAAAATAAAGTGTTTCCGTAAAATGAAGACATGTCTGATGATGTCAATGTGGCACCTTGGTTGGATTGTATCGAAGAAATTTTTGAACTGTTTAAACCCACTGCAGCTTGAACTTCGCCTAATGTAAAACTGTAACCTTCAGTAAAAGTTAATGCCGCAGGATTTATGTACAATGAATCAACACCACGAACTAAAGCAATCGAGGCTCCGCCCATACCCAATGATCTGGTCGTCATTAAAGGTTGATACAAAACACGCGCATTCACACCTTGAATCAAAATCATAGAAAATATAAAAAAATAATATTTCATCGATATCATCACGGGCATGCCGCCGGAATTAATAAATCATTCCCGCCTGTTGAATATAAACCAATTCCATATTCTTGGGTTTTAATTAAATCACGAACCGTATCACGCAGAGGAGCTGTTATTGCTGCAGGATCTGTAATCTGACAAGATGCTCCTGCAACAGCTTGACATGAATTAATCACGCCATTCAATGCGGTCGATGATCCACCGCCGATGACTGACGAAGAAACTGCAGAAAAATTTTTCGACATAAAACCGAACCCGATAACAACATCGTCGACTTGGGCATTTGTTAATCCAGCACAAATATCCACATCAGCAACACCGTCACCTAATGCGGGCGCAATATCCGCATAACCCCGAAGTGCTGTGCCAATCAGAACCATTCCTAAAACTGAAACAAAAGCATTTTGATTTGTGGTGCGTGTTGCTGTTGTTCCGATTAATTCCATAGTGTCCAAAGCCGTTCTGCAGAATTGGGGTTGCACATCTGCACCAATAAACGGAGACATTAAAATATAAAAAGAACTTCCGGTCAATTGTGCTGCTAATTTTTGAGTATAGTCCACAAAATTTAAACCGCATTTGCCGCCGTAACTGCTGGCTAAAATTTCACGCGCTTGTACGCTGGTTTGCCCTGTTGCCGATACTTTGGTGGTAATAATAGTAATGGCACCATCATAATTCTGAGCATCTAAATTTTCTTGCGCCACAAAAAGATAATCGCTGTCACTGGTTTTTGTACTGAGCTGATTGAAAACATTACCGCTACACGAAGTCAGAAAAAATAACGCCGCAATTATTTTTTTCATTAAAACCTCACTGTGATTTTCATGTTATATCTGCGATCTTCTCTGGGTGTTGTGACCCCGTTGACAACTGTTCCGATTTCTTCACCGTAACTTGCCACCTGCCAGCTGACTCGCTCGGACGCTATTTCAAAACCGGCTGTCCAATAGCGCTGATTCACTCCACCTCTGAAAAATAAGACGTCACGAAAATTAGTTTCAAAACCAAAATGTGCACGCTTCATCGAATCATTATCTAATCTGGAATTCGTGGCGTCTGAATATTCGACTGTCCATGTACTGCGAAAATGATTTGAATGAATCGGAGAAATCGAAGCTCCGATATCCACAGATTGTTTCACTGTTGCAGGTTCATTTGCGGTTTTCAAACGAACACCATCTTTGTAATTAAATTTTGTGTCACCGACATCATGAACAACGACGCCTAACGATGGCAGTAATTTAACCGGAGCCTGCAACATGATTGCTGCATCATAACTGATTGCAGTACCTTCGGATGCAATCGTTGTCATATCAAATGAACTGGCGGTCGATAATAACGGATTATTCACTTCGATGCGATTAATTAATTTTGCATTGGCTCCGACTTTTAAAACACCATCAAAAAATCGGTAATTCGTACCTAACACAACACCCGCATCACTTTGATAAAACGCATTCATTGTTGTTCCCGTTGCATCTATTTCTGCGTGAATTTGGTTTCTATAAATCAGACCAAGTCCAAAATTTCTGCGCACCATCGACGGCGTGACTTGCATACGTGCATGATAATATTTTTGTAAATTCGTACTTAGTATAGAATTTACTGACGAAAAATCAAAAGCCTGACTTGTGATTTTCGAGAAAACATCGGAACTGAAATTTGTTGTGGCTTCGACTTCGGGGTCAAAGGCTGTTCCATAAAAATCTCGGACGCTTCCTAGATTCGCTGGATTTCTGAATAAAGCAGTTTCATCGCTAGGGACAGCGACGCCTGCACCGCCCATGCCTAATGAACGTGTGGTGTTATAGGATTCGACCCATTCCTGTGAAAAAGAATTCGACGAAAAAAATAAAACTAAAAATAAACAGCTGCATCGTGCGCCTGAAAAAATCCATTTCATGTTTAACTGATCGGAACATTGACAAAAAACTTAAACCAAATCGAGCCAATTTGATACAATCTGGATCAGACTTTCCTCTGGTCCAGAGTTGTCGATACAATATGTCGACTGTGAAATTTTGTGTGATAAAGGCAACTGATTTTCTATACGACGACGAGCTTCATTTTCAGATAATTGATTTCTCGACATGAGTCGTGATTGTTGCGTTTCGGCATCGCACCAGACTGTGACAACAGCATCAAAATTATTTTGCATTTTTTTTTCAAATAATAATGGAACATCATAAAAACAATGCGAATGTCCGTCATTTTTGTGTTTTTCTTTTTGCTGTTGAACTTCAGTTTGAATCAAAGGATGCAAAATGGATTCAAGCTGATTTTTTGCAGAGCTATCAGAAAATATAATACTGGCTATTTTTTTTCGATCCAGTTCTTGGTTGGCTTGCAAAACTTCTGAACCAAAATGAGACACTATTTTTTCATAACCTTCAAAACCCAAGCGCGTCAGTTGATGTGAAATTTGATCTGCATCTATCACACGGTAACCTCGACTTTCGATCAGCCTAGCTACCGTAGATTTACCTGTAGCGATACCACCTGTTAAACCAATCCACTTCATAAGACTCCCTTATTAACTTTAAAATACATAAAAAAAAATCAGTACTTTAGATTCAGTTTAATATAGCCGATCAGGAAAACGATGTCTAATCTTGAACAGTTCGGAAAATATATTTTATTAGAAAAACTGGCCGCCGGCGGTATGGCCGAAGTCTATTTGGCAAAATCAAATGGCGCCAATGGAGTCAGTAAATTTGTTGCTGTTAAACGAATTTTGCCTCAGTTTTCTGATAACGAAGAATTTATTGAAATGTTCAAAGAAGAAGCCAATGTCGCTATTAATTTGAATCATTCAAACGTTGTTTCAATTTATGATTTTGGTATTGAAAAAGGTCAGTTTTATCTGGTCATGGAATTCGTCGAAGGTCGAAACCTGCGCCAAATTTTAAATGAATTAAAAAAAGCAAACAAAAGTATTTCGATCGAACAATCTGTTTTTATCGTTAAGGAAGCGGCTGCAGGCTTGGATCATGCACATCGCTGTTCAGATTCAAAATCTGGCAAGCCTTTAAATATCACTCATCGCGATATGAGTCCGCAAAATATTATGATTTCGTTCGAAGGCGAATCCAAAGTCATCGATTTTGGAATCGCTAAAGCAGAAAAAGAATCTGAATCCACAAAAGCCGGAACATTAAAAGGTAAATTTGCGTACATGAGCCCCGAACAATCGGAAGGTTTACCGATTGACCCGCGAACAGATGTTTTTGCATTAGGAATTATTCTGTGGGAACTTTTAGCTAACGACAGATTATTCACTGGCAGTAACGAAGCCGCAATATTGCGTAAAGTGCGCGATTGTCAAATTCCACCAATCAGAAAAATTAATCCATTAGTTCCGACAGAGCTTGAGCGCATTGTCACAAAAGCTTTGGCGAAAGACAAAAATGTTCGCTATCAAACCGCTGCGAATTTACAAAAGGATTTAAATCGATTTTTAAATATGCAGTATCCTGATTTTGCGTCGCAAGATTTCAGTACTTTTATCAAAGACTGTTTTAAAAATGCGTTTGCCGAAGGCCGCGAAAAATTAGTTCGCTATTCAAAAGTTGAAAATTTAACTGATGCGTTAGCAGTGACAGAAACTCAGCCAACAGCATCAATAGCAAATGCACAAAGAGACTTGCCACCTGTACCTGAGCAAAAAATTCCAGCTATTCCTGGAATTCCCAATTTACCAACAGCACCCGTTTTTGCCCCCAAGGGCTTAGGCACATCAGAACAAATTAAAATTTCTTTAGACGGCGTACGCAATGCAGGCGTTGGAAAAAAAGCCCCTGAGCGTGTAAATCATTTTGCAGCTCAAAATAATAATGATATTGGACAGTCTACACGTGTAACGCAAATTACACAGATGACTCAGATGTCAAAAACAAATACAAAATCAAAACCACAAATAAAATCTGATACGAATGATATGATCATGAAATTCTTTGTCGTTGCAATTTTAGGTTCTGCAAGTTTTTGGGGTTATACCAATTTTTTGAAAACGCCTACGCAAAAACCAATCGCAGGTAACAAAGTCATTCCAAAGCCAATTCCTTCTGGTGAAATCGTCAGTGCTTCGATTGCGAAAGTTTCAATTTCAATCACCAGCCAGCCTGCTGGAGCCCGAATTTATATTGATGGGCGTGACACAGGTCAAATAACACCGTCAATTATCCCCGTAATTGCCAACAAAGATTTGGCCATTTCTATGACCAAAGACGGTTACACAAAATATGAAGCCACTAAACAGTTTACACAAACTGCATCATTTGCAGCGACTCTCCAACAGCAAATCGCAGGCGGGTACATTAATATTTACATCGTCAACGGCGGAGCACGCCCCGCACTGTTTGTAAACGGACAGCGCTTAACAGAGGATTTACCAATTAAGAGGTATCGCGTACCAGCAAATACAGAAATTACTGTCAGTGCTGAAAATGCAATTACGCGGTTAAGCGACGAGGTCAAAATTAAAGTTGCAACGGATATGGTCAGTGACGTTGAATTAGTTTTAGGACGAAAACCTGCAGCTCATAATTCACAAACCCCACCCGTTTCAGAAAAAAAATAATGGCACATAATTTAGAAACAATTCATGATTGGCTATTAAGAATCAAAGCGCGCGATCAGCACGTAGCAATCACCACAAAAAATAAAGACACAAAAAATTGGATGAATTTTACAGCGGCACAATATCTGAAAAATATCGTTTCATTTAAAAAATTATTACAGCAAAAAACTGCAGAACAAAATATACAAAATAAAATAGTCGCTTTAATTTCAAATACACGCTGGGAATGGGCTGCTTTTGATATTGCGACTGTTTCCAGCGGTGCCTTATTAGCCCCGCTGTATCCCAATTTAAATGACGAAGACGTTTTGTATATTTTAAATCATTGCGAAGCAGATATTTTGGTTTTAGAAACAAAAAGACATCTTGAACAATTTCATCGGATTGAAAAAAAAATTCAAAAAAAATTAATCCCAATAATTATTGACGATTTATCGCTTGATTTTAATTCAGTCACTGAAATTGAAATCGATGAATTTATTGCAGACGCTAAAAACGTAAAACTCGAAGACCCAATTACAATTATTTATACATCTGGCACAACTGGACAGCCCAAAGGTGTTTTGATGCAACATCAGGCTTTGATTTCAGAAGTCAGTGAAACATTTAATTTATTTTCAGTTTCAGAAAAAGACACATCACTGTCATTTTTACCGTATGCTCATGTCATGGGTCGCATTGAACACTGGGGCAGTTGTTGCGCAGGGTACCGTTTGGCCTTTGCAGAATCTATTGAAACTTTAAAAAAAGATTTGGTTGAAATTAAGCCCGATTTTTTGATTGCCGTACCACGTATTTTTGAAAAAATATATGCAGGAATTTTAAATCAAGTTGAAACTAAACCACTCAAGAAAAAATTATTCGATCAAGCCCTCGAAGTTTCAAAAAAAATAAATTATTTCAGACAAACAAAACAATCTGCATCATTAGCATTAATTCTACAGTACGAAATTTTATCCAAAGTTGTTTTTGCTCCGGTTAGAAAAGCCTTCGGTGGCAAATTACGTTTTGCGATCAGCGGCGGAGCTCCGTTGGGCATAGATTTGGGAAGCTTCTTTGCGAATATGAATATTAAAGTATTGGAAGGTTACGGTTTGACTGAAACTTTTGCTGCAGTGACTGTGAATACAGAATCCCAATGGCAACTGGGCACCGTTGGACGACCAATCGGCGATACAGTTATTCGTTTCGATGATGACGGTGAAATATTAGTTAAATCAAAAAAAAATCTCAAAGAATATTATAAAAATTCCGAAGCCACCAAGGCTGTGTTTACGGACGATGGTTTTTTTCGTACCGGCGACATTGGCGAATTTACAGCCGATGGTTTTTTAAAAATTACTGATCGAAAAAAAGATCTGATCAAAACAGCTGGCGGCAAATACGTGGCTCCACAAAAATTAGAAGGCCTTTTAAAACAAGAACCCGTCATCGCCCAAGTTTTAATTATTGGCGATCAACGTAAATTTATTTCAGCATTAATTTCAGTTGAAATCCCGACGGATCAGCCCGAAATCATCACCGAAAAAATTAAAAAACATATTCAAAAAATAAATTCCACATTAGCCAGCTATGATGCGATCAAAAAATTTGAAATTGTCTTTGAAGCTTGGACTGTGGACAACGGCGGCCTGACGCCGTCGATGAAAGTAAAACGCAAAGTCTTAGAAAAGCAATATTCAGCAATCATAGAAAAAATATACGCATAACCGAAAACTGTCTAATTCTGAGACACTCAAAGTCGCTATATCATTCCCAAAGCTGGAATGGTTTGTGCTTATGTATTGAATGAATCTATTTATTCAAACGGAGTGTTTATGAA
This sequence comes from Pseudobdellovibrionaceae bacterium, assembly GCA_043728555.1. Classification (GTDB taxonomy): domain Bacteria; phylum Bdellovibrionota; class Bdellovibrionia; order Bdellovibrionales; family Bdellovibrionaceae; genus Pseudobdellovibrio. Next base: position 10,314 of record JAYTMM010000085.1, on the reverse strand, counting down.
AAATATAATATTTGCGACATTAACAGCGATCATTTTTTTAGGACTTAGTTGTGCAAAAAGCGGTGGGTCAACGGCGGCTCAACCGCAACAAACGACGGTGACGACAATGAATACAGATTGTGTCAACAACCCGCAACTGTGTAATAACAATTACTATAATAATAATTATGGTTTTCAACCGTACAATTATAATAACGGTGGTTATTATAATTCTGTTGGTTCAAATTTATGTAACTGCCCTTCAGGCACAATGCCAACGTACAATGCCTATGCGGGTATGGGTTGCGTAAATGCAAATGTCGTTAACAGCGGCGGCAGCGGCGGACTTTATGGTTATGCTTATTTTGGCTATGGCACAGGATCAAGCGCAAATAACAACCAATGGATGAATATTCCGCAAGTTTCAAATTATGTGGGCTATAATAATCAATCTTGCTACAACGGAGTCGTTCAATCGTGCATGACGGACCAGCAAAATATGTGTTCGACGGGCTTTACGTGTATTGCCAGTAACGCAAGCTCTCGTATGGGACTTTGCGTCTCGAATTCAGCAGCAGGATCGGGTGCTGCGTTCCGATAAATTTTATCGATTTTAGTATTCAATTTTAACTTTAAAAATCGACACTCTGAAACTCCTTTGTTAGCCTTTTGTTGAATAAACACTGGCACTCACAAAGGAGTTTTTTTATGTCTGCAAATCCCCTCTTACAAGCCTCTACTTTAAAAGACCAAGCCGTCCCATTTGATCTGATCAAAACTGAACACTTCATCCCCGCTATTCATCAGGCGATCGCAGAATCAAAACAAAAACTAGAAATTTTAAAAAATCAAAAAACAATCACGTTTGAAAATTCGATTTTAGCTTTAGAACAAATTTCTGAAACCGTTGATCGTGTTTCTGGAATTTATTTTAATTTATTTTCTGCCGAAGCGAGTGAAGAATTACAAAAATTAGCGCAAGAAATTTCACCGATTTTGTCGGCATTTTCTTCAGATATTTCTTTGGATTCTGATGTCTTCGCAAAAATTAAATTTATTTATGATACTCGCGCCCAATTAAAATTAACTGGCGAAGATTTAAAACTGACTGAAAAAATGTACAAAGATTTCGTTCGCAATGGTGCTTTGTTAAATACAGATCAAAAAGAAAAACTGCGCGCCTTGGATCAAGAGCTGTCTGTTTTAAGCCCGCAGTTTTCTGAAAATGTTCTGAAAGCCACAAATGCTTTTGAATTATGGATCACAGATAAAAATGATCTTGCCGGATTGCCAGACGGTGCCATCGAAGCGGCTGCAATTTCTGCGAAACAGAAAAACAAGGACAATCAATGGCTGTTTACTTTACAAGGGCCTTCATTAATTCCATTCATGACGTATTGTTCCCATCGTGGGTTACGTGAAAAAATGTGGCGCGCAAGTTCAACGAAATCTTTCGGCGGAGAATTTGATAATTCTGAAACTGTTTTAAAAATCGTACGCTTGAAATATCAACGCGCACAAATTTTAGGCTTCAAAGACCACGCTCATTATGCACTGGAAGAACGTATGGCACAAAAACCTGAAACAGTTTTTGCCTTCATCGATAAATTACTTGAGCCTTCAAAAAAAGCTGCAGCCAAAGATCTTGATGACCTTCGTGCTTTCAGAAAAGAAACTGAGAATACGGCAAATGACTCAGATACAGATATTAAACCTTGGGATATTGCTTATTATTCTGAAAAATTAAAAGAACAAAAATACTCTTTTAACGAAGAAGAGCTGCGTCCCTATTTTAAATTAGAAAATGTCATCGAAGGTGTTTTTGAACACGCAAAACGCCTGTACGGTATTACTTTCAAGCCCCTAACAGGTATCCCCGTTTATCATCCTGATGTGAAAACTTTTGAAGTTTTCGATTCTGAAAACAACAACGATTATGTCGGTCTTTTTTATATGGATTTCTTTCCGCGCGAAACTAAAAAAGGTGGCGCATGGATGACGTCATATCGTGAACAAGGTTTGTGGGGTTCTGAAATTAAACGCCCGCACGTATCGATTGTTTGTAATTTTACAAAACCCACGCCAACGACGCCGTCATTATTAAGTTACGACGAAGTCACAACTTTGTTTCATGAATTTGGTCATGCTTTGCATGGATTATTATCAAAATGCAAATACAAAAGTTTATCTGGTACAAATGTGTTTTGGGATTTCGTAGAATTACCTTCACAAATTATGGAAAACTGGGCCAAAGAAAAAGAAGGCCTTGATTTATTTGCACGTCATTATGAAACCAACGCCCCGATCCCTGCTGAGCTTGTTGAAAAAATAAAGCGCGCCGAAAACTTTCAAAAAGGTTGGATGAGTCTTCGTCAATTATCTTTCGCTTGGCTGGATATGAGCTGGTACAGCACTGATCCAGCAACAATTAAAAATGTTGATGATTTTGAAACATTAGCAGGTGATAAAACACGATTGCTGCCGAAAGAAAATGGCACAAATATGTCTTGCAGCTTCAGTCACATTTTTGGTGGTGGTTATTCGGCAGGATATTATTCTTATAAATGGGCCGAAGTTTTAGACGCTGATGCATTTGAATTTTTCAAAGAAAAAGGGTTGTTCAACAAAGAGGTCGCCAATAAATTTAAGAATACAGTTCTTAGCCAAGGCGGAACAAAACATCCGATGGATCTGTACAAAGAATTTCGCGGACGCGAACCCGATGCGAATTCATTACTGAAACGTGATGGTTTAGTTTAATGACTGAAAAAAAATTAAATTTAAAAAATCAAAAAAAAATAGCGATTGTTTACCGAATTCATTCGCCTAGCGCTGTTAAAATGGCAAAAAAAGTTGCCGAGAAATTAAAGTCTCGGAAGTACCAAATTTTTACAGCACCTGAGCAAAAATTAATTATGGGAACAGAAACTGTTGTCAGTTCAAAAGAATTGAAAGAAATGAGTTTATTAATTGTTCTGGGTGGCGACGGAACTTATCTGCGCGCTGTTCGCTTGTTAAAAGGCCATCCTGTTCCGATTTTGGGATTCAACATGGGGTCACTTGGTTTTTTAACGGCGCATCCGGCCAGCGAAGTTTTTGCTGTGATAGATGAAACATTAAAAAACAATATGGTTATTCACGAACGCACTCGCATTCATACATCAGTTCAATTAAAGACAGGCAAGAAACTGTCGTTTGATGCGTTGAATGACGTTGTCATCGAACGTGGATCGTTTTCGCAATTGATCAGCACCTCTGTTTATTTTGATGATGCTTTTGTGAATGACATCAAAGCGGATGGTTTAATTATATCTACACCCACGGGCTCTACAGCGTACAATTTGGCCGCAGGTGGTCCGATTCTGCACCCCGAAGTTTCAGCTCTTGTGGTGACGCCGGTGGCTCCGCATTCATTGACATCAAGACCGTTAATTTTTCCAGATCATCAGAAATTAAAATTAAAATTGGAAAAACAAACCAGCACCGCACATTTAATTATTGACGGACAAAAAGTTCTGGAATTATCACCCGAAGACGAAGTGACAATTTCAAAATGTGAAATGAATCATTTAATGATTCGTAAACCCAAGCATAATTTTTTCAGTTTATTAAAAGAAAAACTCAGATTCGGAGACAGGTATGTTACAGGAGCTTAGAGTTTCACAGTTTGCCATCATCGATTCTTTACAAATTGAATTTCAAAATGGTTTAAATATTTTATCCGGCGAAACCGGATCTGGAAAATCAGTTCTATTGAAAAGTTTGGGTTTATTGATGGGCGAAAAAGCCTCGTCAGACACAATCCGTACGGGATGCACGACGGCTACGGTCGAAGGTTCTTTTAATTTAAAAAAACGTCCTGATTTAGAAAAAAAATTAAATGATTTGGGCATCGAAGTCGAATCACACCAGCTGATCGTCCGCCGAATTATTTCTGCCGAAGACAAATCCAAAGTTTTCTTAAATGGAGTATTAAGCCCCTTGTCACAGCTTCGTGATTTCGTGGCCCCGTTGATTGAAGTCACAGGCCCCAATGCTCCGCTCATCGAAATGACAGGCCAACACGACAACAGAAATTTGTTATCAAAAAGTTATCATCTGGATTTATTAGACCAATATGCGCAGCTTTGGGATAAACGCATTCAGTATGAAACTAAATTTTCGGCATGGGCTGAGTTGAAAACAAACATCAAAGACTTTGAAAAAAAATCACAAGAAAAATCACAACGTCTGGATTTTTTAAAATTTCAATTCAACGAATTTTCTCAGTTAAACTTTGATTTGGAATCTGATTTAAACCTTGAACAAGACATTAAAACATTAAAAAATTCTTCAAAGCTTGTAGGGTTTGCTGATTTGTGTGATCAGGTTATTTACCAAGACGATGATTCCGTATCTGCCAGACTGAAATCGTTATTAAAGAGGTCTTTAGAAATTGCAGCGGCGGATTCAAATGTCGCAGATAAAATTGCCAACCTACAGCAAGCACAAACCTTAATTGATGATGCCGTTTACGCGATCAGATCCTATGTACAAAAAATTGATGCTGATCCACAAGCCTTAGACGAAAAAGAATCCAGATTAAGTCAAATTCGTAAATTACAAAAAAAACACGGTGAAGATTTATCTGCTATGGTTCAATATTTTGAATCAATGAAATCTGAAATTTCAAATTTAGAAAATTCAGATCAGCATATTTTAGATCTAAAGAAAAAAGCCAGTCTGTTTGAATTAGAATTAAAAAAAATGGCCGAAGAGATTCATGTCGTTCGAATTAAACAAGCGCAGAAATTAACAAAAAATGTAAACACTGAGCTTGAAGATTTAAATATGAAGGGCGTTACATTTGATATTCAAATTGAAAAATTAAATGACCTGACAATGACAGGCCTGAGTGATATTGAATTTTTATCACAGACGTCGCCCAAGGACCCCAAACGCGCGATTGCAAAGGTCGCCTCTGGTGGTGAATTATCACGAATTTTATTGGCGCTGAAAAAATCAGTGGGCACGACAAACGGAAAAACGGAAACACCTCGCACCTATTTATTCGACGAAGTCGATACCGGAGTCTCTGGCATAACAGCTGAAAAAGTCGGTCGTAAATTAAAAGAAATTGCCCGTGGTCAGCAAGTGATTTGCGTCACGCATTTACCGCAGGTCGCAGCGTGCGGAGATGTTCATTTTTCTATTCAGAAATCCACAAAAAAAGACCAAGCCATTATGACCGTGGTCGAACTGCCGCACAAAGACCGCATCGATGAAATTGCCAGATTAATTTCAGGCGAAAAAATTTCAAAAACGTCATTGGCCCACGCAGAGCAGTTATTGAAAGAGAGCCAGTAGTTTTGAATTTTTTGATTTGGGCATTTTTTTTATTTTCATGCATAGCAAAAGCTGAATTAAAATATTTAAATACATACGAAGAAAACAAGTCTGAATTTATCAAAATCGCAGGTCTTCATTTGCTGCCGGCCTGGCCGTTAAAAAGTAATCAAAATTTAACAACAGATTTGGCTTTATATAAAAATAATTCAGATCAGTTGATTGTGTTTTCTTCGGGCCTGCATGGCATCGAGGGCTTTGTGGGGTCGGCCTTGCAACGACAATTAATGCAAAATTTGAAAGAAAAATCAGATGTATTAATGATTCATTCTCTAAATCCATGGGGTATGAATCATTTGCGCCGTGTAAATGCAGACAATATTGATTTGAACCGAAATTTTTCTGTGGATCAAAAATTATATGAAAATAAAAATGATGATTATTTGAAAATTAATTCGTTTTTAAATCCCGCAGAAAAACTTGAATTAGGATTCGGGCATAAATTTTTTTTCATATTTCAATCTGTGAAATTAATTTTAAATTACGGCATGGAATCGCTTCGAAAATCGATTCTTATCGGTCAGTACTCAGAAAAAAACGGATTGTATTTTGGTGGACAAATTCAATCAGAATTACAGCCGCACGTTGATGAACTGTTTCAGACAACATTATCAAAATATAAAAAAGTGATTTGGATTGATTTACATACGGGTTATGGGGCTCGTGGGCAATTACATATTTTGGCAAACGATTCAAAATCTGCGTCAGGCCAGCGTATTTCAAATTTATTTAAAAATCAAAAAGTCGATTTTGGTGACCAGAAAAACTTTTACAAATCTACGGGTGATTTGTGTGATTATTTAAATTCAAAATCCACATCACAAACTGAAATTACAGCTGTTGTTTTTGAATACGGAACCATGGACAGCCAAAAAACATTGGGTTCGATTGAATCTTTGCGCCGCATGGTGATTGAAAATCAAGGTTTTCATCAAGGCTATTCTGACGCTGAATCAAAAATTAAAAATAACGAAATGTTTCGCGATATGTTTTTTCCTCAAGAGCAGGCGTGGAAAGACTCTGTATTAAAACAAACTGAAAATATCATTGAAAAATTGAAATAACCAGACCTCAGTCTGTAAAATTAAAACCTACATTTGAATACAATAAGCATCTCAGTCAAAATGAACTGAACGCATTAACCCAAGGATGTTTATGAAATTAAAAAATATTTCTGTGATTTTAACTTGTGCACTATTTGTATTGGCTTCAAATTCTGAAGCAGCAAAAAAACGCGGAGGCAAAGGTGTTTTCGGCGGTGGATCGTTGTCGTTAGGTTTTGGAATCGGTTTTGCGACGGCAGATCAATCTGGTATTAACGATATCATAAAAAATGCAAAGGCTGCGAATCAAGCAACAACTTCAGAATTAAGTTCTGCGATGGAATACAGTCTGCAACCGACATTTACATTTTCCAATGGATTAGTCGCACTTCAGTTACGACCAACCTATTTTACACAATCACAAAGTGGTAATGGATCTGCCGGAACCTACAGTTATAGTTTAAGTGGTTTTACAATATTTCCAATCGTAAGAATTATTCCACTAAGCAACGATCTGATTGATTTTTATATTCAAGCCGGTCTTGGTTACGGAAAAATGAATGGTGATATCACAAACGGGCCATCAAAAATTTCTTTCAGTGGATCAAATTTTGGTATGTTGGCAGGCTTGGGCGCAAATTTTTGTTTTGTTCCCGATCATTGCATCGGTGTCGAGGGTAACTATAAATATTTACCTATTCCTCGAAACGTTGCATCGACTGCATCTGGCGGTTTATCAAATAATATTTCACAAGCTGCTGCCGACCAAGAACTTGAAGTTAATGGCAGCGATATGGCCACAACATTTTCAGGAATTTCAGGAACAGTGAGTTATACATACAACTTTTAGTTGTATCATATAACAATCAACTTTTAGTTGTATCATATAAAAATCAACTTTTAGTTTTTTAAAAGATCTTCGATTAAAACCATTTCAATCACAGAGCCTTGAATTTTCAAGGCTCTTGCTTTATCTAGCCAAGTTCCCAAATTAATTGAACGTGCAGAGCCACTGCTAGATTCAAACGTAAAATCATCCACCACATGCATGTGACCTGTGATTAATAAATCAAATTCTTTTTCTTTGTGTTTTTTTTGCGCGTAAGTTCGAATCCAATTTTTAATTTGGTCTTGGTTTTTAACTGCATAATTTGATGATTTTTTTCGGCTAGTGGCACTGATTGATTCACCGATATATTTCCAGATTGCGCCCGGAATGTAATGCGCGAAAGGTTCAATATATTTTTTACGAACAGTTTCGCGATATTTCAGATAGGCTTTGTCATTCGGATTAATTAAATCCCCATGTTCAAGTCTGACTTTGTATTCACCAATTTTAAAATAGGATTCATTTTCAAAAACAGGTATCCCCATTTTTTTAGTCCAAAAAACATCGATATGAAAATCGTGATTACCTTCAAAATAAAAAACCTTACCGCCACCATCTAAAAATTTTTGAATTTCTGATATCAGCTGAGCATAATGATCCTGAAAAACTTGGCCATCTGAAATCCAAAAATCAAAAATATCACCTAATAAAAATAACTGATGATGTGTGGGGTTTTGATTCAGATAAAACAAAAAGCGAAGCAGAGTATTTCCGCTTCGCTCGTTGATGTCTTTGATATGTAAATCTGAAATAAACCAGTGTTGAGCACTCATTTTATTTTTTACGACTTAGTTTTGACTGGTTAGTTTTGTAGATCAAAACCCTGTTTTTTTCTGATAAATGCGGGAACTTCTAAAATATCGCGCGCCATTTTACGAGCGTCTTCCATTTGTTGTTGATTTTGGCGCTCTTCATCGACCATTGTTAACTGTTCTGGATGCATTTTTTCTTCAACAGTTGCTGTTTGTGATTCACGAAATGCTTTGGCTTTGGCCATTAACAAATCACGTGCTGTTTGCGCCGTTGTTGTGGGTTCAGTTGTTGTCATATCGTGTGTTTTCAATGGCGACACTGCGCTTGAAAAATCCTGTGCAACAGGAACTTCTGTCATTGGCGCAACTGATGGTGTTGCGTAAACTTCATCAGCTGCTTCTTCTGTTGTAAAAGCATGAACTGTTTCTTGAACGGCTTCCATCGAAGGTAAAATTTGTGTCGCAACCGGAGCCGCTACTGGTGGAGCCATCATCGGAGCAGCTTGTTGATTGTTTTGCATTTGGCCAGACATTTGACCTTGTAATTGCATCATCATTTGCATCATTTGTTCTTGAGTCATCTGGTTATTTAATTGAAAAACCGGAGACGCTTGCGCCGCTTGCTGTTGACTGGGCTGTTGTGTTTGCTGCGACATTGTTTGCTGCGGGAAAGTCTGTGGCGCTAAATCAAAAGTCAAAGTTGGAGCCGATAAAAAACTTTGCATGTTTTGAAAAGTTGAGGCTGCATCTTTTTTCTCTTCACGAGCAAAACCCGTTGCGATCACAGTCACTTGAATTTCGTCTTGTAAATTCGGATTAATCACCGCACCAAAAATAACTTCAGCGTCTTCGTTTGCAGCTTCAGTAATTAATGTTGAAGCTTCGTTGACTTCGTACAATGACAAATCAGATCCGCCCGTGACATTAATAATAATGCCCGTTGCACCATCGATTTTTACGTTTTCTAATAACGGCGATGAAATCGCCTGCGTCGCAGCGATCACTGCGCGGTTTTCACCTTTGGCAGAACCAGTTCCCATCAACGCAAGACCTTTGTTCGACATCACAGTTCTGATATCTGCGAAATCCAAATTGATCAGACCGCGAATATTAATTAAATCAGAAATACCTTTAACAGCTTGTAATAAAACTTCGTCGGCTTTTTTAAAAGTATCTAACAGAGGCGTTTTTTCATCTGAAATCGATAACAATTTTTGATTTGGAATAACAATTAATGCGTCAACGTTATCACGCAATTCTGACAAACCGCCTTCAGCGTGCTTTGTGCGTTTTTTACCTTCGAAAGAAAAAGGTTTTGTGACAACACCAATTGTTAAAGCACCTAATTCACGTGCGATTTTTGCAACGATCGGAGCTCCGCCTGTGCCAGTTCCGCCGCCCATACCGGCAGTTACGAAAACCATGTCTGAACCTTTTAATTGTTCAACGATGTGATTGTAAGATTCAATCGCTGATCTGCGACCGACATCAGGATTTGCACCAGCACCAAGGCCTTTTGTTAAATCTGCACCTAATTGAATTTTATGAGTTGCTTTACTTGAATTTAAAGCTTGGATGTCTGTGTTTGCAACTACGAATTCAACGCCACTCATGCCGCCTTCGATCATTGTTGTTACTGCATTACTGCCGCCACCACCGACACCGACAACTTTAATGTTAGCTCCAATGTTTACATTTTCTTCAAGTTCGAACATATTTCCTCCGTAAAAATTTGTTTTATAACTGTATTAAATAATAATTAAAATAAATCTGTGAAAAACTTTTTCATCTTTGTTGCCACTTCGCCGATGGATTCACCCATAACATTCGTCATGTTCAAATTCATTGATGAATCTTTTGATGCATAGAAATCTTTTTTAGATTCTAAGGCGAACATCAACAAACCAATCGCTGTTGCAAATTCACAACCTTTAACAACGTCTTTTAATCCACCAACTACAACTGGGAATCCACGACGAATCGGCGAATCGAAAATAAATTCTCCCATTTCAACCAATCCATCCAATTGGCTGGCTCCACCCGTGATCACAACACCTGATCCTAATAATGGACCCAGTCCACTGACGCGAATATTATTTGCAATCATCGTTAAACATTCTTCAGCGCGAGCTTCTAAAATATGAGCCAATTCTTTGCGTTGAACACTTCGTGCTTTACGACCGCCGACACCTTCGACTTCGATCGATTCATCATCGCCAACAAGACTGGCCAATGCACAACCATGTTTTTTCTTTAATGTCTCGGC
>JAYTMM010000084.1:0-2636 GCA_043728555.1 Pseudobdellovibrionaceae bacterium | reverse complement strand
TCGGATCATGTTTTTAACGGGGCCACAACACGCGACGGAAAAACCACGATGTTGGGTGTGATCACATCGCAATCTCCGCGTGTCAGTTATTCATATAATTGGTCGACAAAAAAAATGACTCAATGGGTTTTGCCTTCAGCACCCGAAGTTGATTTAAAAAAATTCGCAATTGCAAAATTAATGAATTATGAAACACGTGATAAAATTAAAATTCCGATGTTCGTTCGTTTTCCAGAGGGTTGTGAATCTAAAACTGATGTTAAAATTGAATCGTCAAAAAATTGCCCCGTCGTTGTTCATTTTCATGGCGGTCCCGAAGGTCAATCCGAGGCGGGCTTTAGCCCGATGGCGCAAGCATTTGTGAATGAAGGATTTATTTTTGTTGAGCCAAACGTTCGCGGCAGTGATGGCTATGGTAAAGAATGGCTGGACAGCGATAACGGAATTAAACGTGAAAAAGTCATTACCGATATCGAAGACGCTTCCATTTGGATCAAAAATAATTGGAAAAATCAAAAAAACGAATCACCAAAAATTGGAGTCATGGGCTGGAGCTATGGCGGTTATTCGACATTGATGGCGATGACCAAGTTTGCAGGTGCTTATAATGCCGGAGTTGCTTTGGTAGGCATGAGTAACCTTGTGACGTTTATGCAAAACACGGCTCCTTATCGCAGAATCTTGCGGGCTTCGGAATACGGAAATCCAGACACAGACAAAGAATTCATGTTGCGATTGTCTCCGGTGACGTATGTCGATAACGTGAAAGACCCGTTATTAATTATTCAAGGCGCAAATGATCCGCGTGTGCCAGCCGGCGAGGCGATTCAAATGCAAGAGACATTAACCAAGAAAAAAATAAAATCTGAATTAATTATTTTCGCCGACGAAGGTCATGGGTCATCAAAGAAAGAAAATCAAGTTCTTGAGATCGGGAATATGATTGAGTTTTTTAAGAAAAATTTGAGATAAGTAGAGTTCAATCCAAACAAAGGAATCAAAAATGAAAAAACTTCTAATGTTATCAGTGTTTATGATGGTCTTAGGTGCATGCGGCCACTACGGTCATAAGTCTGAAGGTTGTGGCAACGGAAAGCCGTGCCCAATGGAATCCAAAGACGATAAAAAGGGTGAATGCGAAGACTGTAAAAAAGGCAAATAGTTCGTTTTCGTTTAAATTAACTTATTGATATCATATATTTAACTAAAATCAAACGATTGATTAAAAATAACGTGACAGAATTCAAACAGTTGTTTAAATTCTGTCATTATGTCTGATGCAAAACATTGTCTGCTTGAAGCAGCTGCGAAATTATTTTCTAAATTAGGCTTAGAAAAAACATCAACACGTGATCTTGCACGTGAATCAAAAGCGAATATTTCATTAATATCATATCACTTCGGCGGCAAAGAAGGCTTGTACAAAGAAGTCTTGAAAGACTTCGCACTTGAAGTTCAATCGACAATGCAGCCACTTTTTGAAGAATATAAAAAAACAGAAATGACCAAAGCATTTTTTGTTAAAGAGATTTCTTTTATTGTTCAGAACATGATTTCAATGCGAAAAAAACATCCTGAAATTTGTCAAATTTTATGTCGTGAAAAATCAAACGGTATGCCGTTGTCGCGCGATATTCATGAAGAAATTTTTTATCCGTTGGCCAAACGGTTTATTCAGTCATTTGAAACAGCGCAAACAAAAAAAATAGTACGTGCAGATATTCATGCGGGGTTATTTTTTATTTGTATGTCCGAAGGCTTGTTTGGGTTTTATCAAATGATGGATTGTAAAACCAGCCTGCAAAAAGATTGCGAACAATTTATGAACGATGAATTATTAAAAAATCAAATTTTAAATATTTATTTAAACGGAGTACTTTTATGAAAAAGACAATTTTAGGAGCGATACTGTTGTTAACGACTGTGTCACAGGCAATAACTATTGATGATTACTTAGCGCAGGCGAAAAATAAAAATCCGCTGTTTAAATCGTATGATTTATCGGTTGAGGCGACTGAAGGTAAACTTGAATCTGCGGATTTGGATTTATCACCAGTGTTGACGGCCGGATATTTAAAATCAAAAGACAAATCATTACCAAGTTCACTGGCCTTAGGCGAACGAAATATGGAACAATACACGGTGGGTCTTGCAAAAAAATTTTTCACAGGAACATCTGTAAAAATCGAAGCACAAACCAATGATTTTAAAAATGAACTGCCATTGGTGCCGGGCTTAGATCAGTTTTCAACTGGTTCTGTCGGCATCAGTTTGTCGCAATCTTTGTGGAAAGATTTTTTTGGTGCAGGGACCAGAAATAAAATCGACAGACAACGTGCGGCCGCAAAAATTGAGATCACCGCAGCTGAATTACAAAAACGGGCCTTTGTTATTCAGTTAGAGTCTGATTTTTGGGATTATGCAGTAGCTATTGATGATCTGAAATTAAAAAAATCAAATCTTGAACGCGCGCAAAAAATGGAATCATGGACAACAAAACGTGTTGGTAACGGAATCAGTGATCGTTCTGATTTAATGAATGTCAAAGCACTTGCGACGTTAAGATCTTTACAGGTTCAAACGGCCGAAGAAGAATTGAAAAATCAAAAAATAAAATTTCGTGAAAATTTATCTTT
>JAYTMM010000083.1:0-13444 GCA_043728555.1 Pseudobdellovibrionaceae bacterium | reverse complement strand
TATGAAATATTATTTTTCTTATATTAAGTATATTCAGAGTAAATAAACTTTATCGCAGGGGAAAAAATGAAAAAGTTATTATTTGCTACAATATTATTTAGCTTTTCAATTGCATTTTCTGCTGACGATAAAAAAATTCAAAATTGTGTTTCTTCACTTGAAAAAATTACTGAACAAGTTCCCATAACTTCACTGGCCTTCAATCATTACAAATTGCTGAATCGGCAAGGAAACTTTACAACTTTTGTCGGGACAAAAATAGTCAATGGACTTTCTAAAGAAGGAATATATCTTATGGAAGCCGGTGATTCGGGCCAATTGGGATCAACATTTGTTGTTTTAGACGGAGACGGGCCACATATGATGGCAGTAAAAACTCCGTTGTCATTACAAACAATTAATATCACAGCATCTAAGACAGTTTCGGGTTGGGCGATCAAAGAACACACGCCCAACAAGTATGGGTTTTTTCGCGATGAAGCGCGTGCTTACTATGAAATGAACTTAGATTCAAAAACCAGAGATTTACTTAAAAAAGACGATGAATTTGAAAAAAATTATCTGCCAGTTAAGGGTCAGGTAACAAATATTGATAACGAAGTTCGCACAGCATATTTGAATGCCGTGATACGGCGATTAGAAATTGCAGAACCAGCTTGTTCGAAAATTCTGTCTGCTCAGCAGATTTCAGAATTGGAACAAAAATTACAAGTTGATCTTAAAGCTAGAAAAAATATTAAGGTGCCACCGCTAGGATCTGACGCAGTAACTATTGCCGAGAGCCCTCATTTATCAAAAGCCCACGGATTTTTTGGAAAGCTTGATAAGTCTTATATAAAAAATGCTTCGGAGGCGTTTGTATTAGACGAAGTAATTCATAAAATGCAACAAGTTATTCAAACTGCAAAAGCAAAAAGATATTTTGAATTCAAGGAGAATTATCCGACGGATCAAATGGGCAATTTTAAGATGTCGCAATTTCCGCTTTGTGATCGAGATCAAATAGCTGTTGCGATTCATACATGTACTGATGCGATTCAGGGTTTATCACTTTCGAGCGAGAAAAAATTTGAATTAACAGATCGGCTAAATAAATTAAGTTCTTCTAAAAATAAAGTCGCAGTTCCATCTGGTAAGCCTGAAGCAGGCCGAAAATAATTATATTCGAAACTCAGTCGGCGTATCCACCTGCTTAAACGGGTGTGCTTTTTGAAATTCAGGCAATGCTAAACAATTTTTATTCACTCGATTTATATTTTTAAATTCTGACAAGTCGACTTTGAATCTGTTCGATGTGAAAATCAGTGGAACTAAAAAACAATCTGCGGCAGTCATATTGTCGCCAAAACAAAATTGGCCAGAGGTTTTTGATAAATGAATTTCACAGGTTTTTAAACCTTGAGTGAACCAATCGTGAATCCATTTGTTTTTAATATCGTCAGTGGCAGCAAAATTATTTTCTAAATATTTCAAAGTTTTTAAATTACCATAACTGTGAATATCGGCGTTGATGATTTGGCAAAATTCGCGAACTTTGGCTTTTTGTTTTAAATCTGTAGGGAAAAGTTTGGTACTTTGTGTATTTGTTTGTGGAAAAGCTTCGTCCAAATATTCGATGATAGCGTCTGACTGTGCCAAAATAAAATCTTTATGTTGAAGTGTCGGAACTCCGCCCATCGGGTTTATTTTTCGGTATTCGGGTTGGTTCTGTTCACCTTTTAATAAGTTTACCGGAATGTATTCATAGTCTAGTTTTTTGTATTCTAAAGCGATGCGAACACGAAACGACGTTGAGCTGCGAAAATAATTATAAAGTTTTAAATCAGACATAAGCTATTGTTTATTCTTTGTGCGTAAAGGCCAACACTTGTCGCGTGGTGTTGCGAAGTGTCTTAAAATTTAATGTAGAGTTACTGTATGTTTATCTAAAAAATGTTATTCTATTTACGGAATACAAAGAGCATAAATTTTTTGGAGGATATATGAAAAAAATGACTTTAGTTTTTATAGCAACGTTAATCACAGTTTTATCAACAGCCGCAGTGGCCGAAGTTTCGTATTCGATGCCAGCATTGGAAGCCGGTTTTAAATGGAATTCAATGGATACAAACGGAGCGACTTCAAGCAAACAAAATGTAGGAATTCAATTGGGCGGATCAACTGTATTTAATTTTGCTCCACAATTTGGTTTGCGCACAGGTTTATTTTATTCTGAGCGTTCATTTAAATTTGATTTTTCAGGTGTTGAATCCAGCGGAAAAATTACTTACGCCGAAGTGCCAGTTCATTTCATGTTTAAATTCGAAGATTACGCTGGAATTTATTTAGGCCCAAGTCTGTCGATGAAATTGGGTGATGACTGCACGAACTGCACAGTCACTGATGCAAAATCAATGATTTTGCCAATCACTTTTGGTGCACAATTTAAATTTACACCAAATTTAGGTTTGAATTTATTTTTTGAAACTGTTCCAACTGATTTAGCCCAGGGTTTGAAAAATTCTCGCGGTATCGGTATGAATTTATTATTGGCATTTGACTAATCAGAGTTTGAATTGAAATTAGCCTCACTTAAAAATCCAAAATCCAAAGATGGTGAATTGGTTGTCGTCAGTCGCGATAACCAATTTTACGTTTCAGCTATCGACATTGCTGCAAATTTATTATCGGCCTTAGACCAATGGTCTGAAGCTGAACCAAAGCTGTTGCAAAAATATAATGATCTGAATTCTAAAAAAATATCTGGTGCCGTGAAAATTGCAGATGAAAATATTTTTGAATCTTGTTTGCCGCGCACATGGCTTTTTGCGGATGGTTCTGCCTTTATTCATCATATTAAATTGGTCAGACAGGCCCGCAAAGCAGAATTACCAGCGACGCTATTAACTGTTCCATTAATGTATCAAGCTGAATGTGGCCGATTTTTATCTCCGACAGAAAATATTCCACAAGCTGATTTTAATCACGGTACTGATTTCGAAGCCGAAGTCGGTGTGATAGTTGATTTTGTTCCGAAAGGCATATCGGCTTCGGACGCATTAAAACATATTAAACTGTGCGTGATTTTAAATGATACAACATTGCGCGGATTAATTCCTGATGAATTAGCAAGTGGTTTTGGATTTTTTCAAAGCAAACCAAACAAAACATTGTCTCCGTTTGCAGTAACGTTGGATGAGCTTGGTTCCGCATGGCAAGGCGGTCGTGTTCATTTACCGTTGTTGGTTGATTATAATGAAAAATTTTTTGGACGGGCTAATGCCAAAGAAATGCATTTTCATTTCGGCCAATTAATTGCCCACGCTGCGCGTACGCGTGATTTGGCGGCGGGCTCGCTCATAGGCAGTGGAACTGTCTCGAATGTAGACGCTTCGATGGGTTCGTGTTGCCTTGTGGAAAAAAGAACACTCGAACAAATACATCAAAATGAGATTTCGACGCCTTACATGAGTGAAGGTGATACCATAGAGATAAAGATGTTGAGCGAATCAGGAGAGAATATTTTTGGACGTATTTATCAAAAAGTTCAGAAAATTTAAATTTCAATTTATTAGCGCATTATTGTGTTTGTCCTTTTTTTCAGGTTGTACGACTTTGGATTTAACTTTGCCGATTGCAGATTTAGAATCACCGCAACATCAAGGCCGTTTAACGGGTTTTGGTGTCGAATACACAGGCGCCAGCGGACAATCGATTCAGTTAACGCCGGATGCATCGTTACGCCCCATCGCTTCGGCCACGGTCAAACACAATATTGAAAATATTTTTATTACTAAGCCTGGTATTAATGTTTATGTTTTGAATCGGTTGACGTTCACGGCAGGTTTGATTGAATCGAAAAGTCCATTTTTAAAAATGAAAGTTTCGTTGTTAAGCGGTTACCGCGAGGACGGCGAAGCCGGACGGTGGCATGCATCGCTGGGAACCGAAGTCAGTTACCAGCGCGCAGAAAAATCTGGAAGTCAAAACGGAATCGGTGGTGCATCGGGTTTTCCGTGGAGTGGAAAATCTGATTTACTGAATGGTAAAGTGGGCTTGTCTATTGGTTATCAAGTTTGGAAAAGATTCACTCCGTTCATCGGTTACAATTACCAACAGTTTCAGACCTACGGTTCGATTAATCAAACTGCGGCGGGCAGTGATCCCGGTGGACAATTTTCGTATCAACCAGAAATTGGTCGGATTAACACTGTTGGAATTGGTTTAGATTGGAAACCATCGCCAACTTTTTATATTATGCCCCAAGTTTTATATTACCACTTGAAATGGTACGACAAAGACATTTCTGATGTGGGTGGATCATTGAAAATCTGTTTTGTTCCTGTTCAATAATTATTTTCCGAAAGTTTAAATATGAAAAGCCATCAAATACATAAAAATTTTTATAAAAACGCAGATCAACTGCGTAAACAGTTCGAAGAAAATTTTAACAATTCCAGATCTACAGATTCAAAACGTTTTGTTTGGGACTATTGGTATTTCGAAGATCAATATCATCTCATCCGAACGCCTGCAGTTTATTATTTTCAAAAAAAAGTTTATTCGGAATTTCATTCCAATCTTGTCCAGTGGGGTCGTGAAAATTTGGGTTGCCATGATATTTCTCCGCCGTGGCTCAGTTATTATGTTGATGGTTGTTTTCAAAATTTACATTCTGATGTGCCGCACGGCCCATGGGCCTTTGTGTATTCATTGACAGAAAATTTAAAAAATTTTCGCGGTGGCGAGACCTTAATTTTAAAACCCGATGTATTAAATTACTGGCCTGGGTTTCAAGATCAAAATGATCGTGAATATCAAAGTTTTGTTGACCGAATTCCTGCGGCATTTAATCAATTAACAATTTTTGATCCGCGTTTTCCGCACGGCGTGACCGAAGTCAAAGGCACGCGTGACCCATTAAAATCACGTATTGTGATGCACGGTTGGTTTGTTGAACCGCGCCCCTATGTTGTGGGTGCTTTAACGACGGCGCAAACGCAAAAGGCTTTAGACCCTGCATTTTTTCAATTGAACGAAATTTTATCACAGGTTGAAAATTTGCACGGAACCTTGTCGTTACGTTTGGAAATTTCAGCTTTAGGAAAAGTACAGAATTACAAATTAGTTTCAAACACGGTGCTTTCAATTTACGGCAATTCTACCGAAGAAAAATATTTACAAAAAAATCTGAAACAAATTTTTTCTCTGGTACAGTTTCCTAAAGCGAAAACCGCATCAAAAATAACGATTCCGCTATTATTTAAATAGATTTTGACAATACAACGTAAATACTGTATCAATTTAACCTATGACATTAACACAGCTTTCGTACATAGTTGCTTTAGATAAATTTAAAAATTTTGGCCACGCGGCCGACAGTTGTAAAATCACACAACCTACGCTCAGTATGCAGATTCAAAAACTTGAAGACGAACTTGGCCTTATTTTATTTGATCGCAGTTCACAACCAATCAAATCAACTAAAATGGGGCAAACATTAATTTCACAGGCGCGTGTGATTTTAAATGAGTCGCAAAAATTTAACGATCTGGTTCAAGAAGACAAAGGTGAAGTCAAAGGCGAAGTCACTTTAGGAGTTATTCCGACATTAGCTCCGTATTTATTGCCATTATTTTTAAAAAAATTCAGTGAAAAACATCCGGCATTGCAAATTAATGTCGAAGAATTACAAACCCATCAGATCTTAGATCGTTTAAAAAATAATTCTTTAGATATTGCGATTTTGGTCACGCCCATTGATGACGACAAATTAGTTTCGACTCCGCTTTTTTACGAACCATTTTTAATTTATACATCTGAAAAAAATAATTTGTATTCGAAAACAAAAATTTCACAAACTGAGCTGTCTCAAAATGAAATGTGGATGTTAACTGAAGGCCATTGCTTTCGCGATCAAACATTGGCCGTTTGCAAAAGCAAAAAAAAATCAGCAGACGAGAAAAAAAATATTAAATTTGAAAGCGGCAGTCTTGAAACATTAAGGCGCATGGTCGATCTTGAAAATGGATTCACGTTAATTCCCTATTTGGCAACACTTGAATATTCGAATACAAAAAAAATCAAAGAATTTATAAGCCCTGTGCCTACGCGCGAGGTCAGTTTGATTCATTCTACTTTTTTTAAACGGGATGCTTTGAAAAATTCTTTGGTTGAAGTAATTCAGAAATCTTTGCCGAAAGAAATCCCACACTTGCAGACAAAAAATCTGCAAGTGATCGATTTACCGTTCGGAAAAAACTAAGTCGACAAATTAATCCGGAGTGTTGTGTGCGTCGATTGATTCAGGTTGCATGGCTGAATCTTCTAATGGGCCTGCGACATTTTCTTTGTTTGTGCCCAGCGCACTTAGATTATTAATTTTATAAGTCTCCCATGAGACCTCTTGGCCTTTTGAGTTTACAAGTGCTGCGCGAACTAAAATATTTTGCGGAATTTGATCTTTGTATTTCGCAGACAAATAAGTTTTCAGTTCTTCAGTCGTAATTTCCGTTTTTGGCATGATTGTAAAATTAACTTTTAAAACTTTTTTCAAACCTAAGGCTGAAATTTTTCTTTGATCAGTTTGCTCGGTCATTGTTTCAAATGAACCGTTGCCATAATCAAGATGAACTTGTGGAATCGCAATGTCTTTGGCAATTTCTTTGAAAGTGCCATCTTTGGGTAAAACATCGAATTGCGTTTTTCGATAAGCATCGTAAGTACCTTTTGTGACTTGTTCATCAAGCCATGTTGCGTACTCTGCAAAAGTCACGCAGCGTACATCGGGACGTGAACATGTAAACTGAGCGAATTCTTTCATAGCTTTCCAGTAAACGCCTTTGTTCCACTGAGAAAAGTGATGACCTAAATTGACAGGTGCGCGATTACCAAAATAGTTCACGTTAAAATAATATTTGTAACTATCTAGAACTTGATTCTTAAATTTCACAGCTTCGTCATCTGTTAAATCGGGCTTCGTCGCACATGCGGATTGGTAACACATCCAATTGTAATCCATCGAAAGCGTTGATTTAGCAGAGCCTGCAATTTTAATTTGACCCAAAGGAAAATTCCATCCGCCCCAACTTGAACGCTGTGGCCAATATGTTGGCGATGCCGATTTTGAAGTATCATATTTATAATTAAATTTTTGTAACGTCGGCCACAAGCCATCTGTCGTTGCCAACAGCGGAGCGCGAAATCCAACGACATCTTCTTTTCTGAAATTCCAGACAAATCCTTTGGCGTCTGTTTTATTCACCGAATAAACATTAAAAAGCATGTTATTGAATTGATTAAATTCAGATGTCCAATCTTCTTCGCCCCATGGTAAGCCAAACAGCGGATTTCCTTTGTCTCGGCCAGAGGCATCGCAATGTGAATTTGCGTGCGATGCGATTTCGTGGCCGTTGATAGAAGCTTTATTTGTTAATTGCGTTCTTTCTACAAACGAACCTGCTGGATTTGACCAGCCAATGCAGCTTGATGAAATGTTTAATCGTGGTGTTGAATAAACATTTTTATTTGGTTTTTCAATGTAATAAACGGGATTTACGAAATACGTAAATCTTAATTTTTTAACTCGATCATCAATTCCCTTTGTTAAAACAGTATCCGCAAACGCTTGTGATTCTTTCCAGAAATCTAAATTTAACGATCCATCAAATGCTAAAATTACAAATTGCGGAGGTCGTTCCACCGTCGAACTGGGGCTGCGAAATTTTTTTGTTTGAGCGATGTGATTTGCGATTTTTCCGAATGAAACGGTAGACATCAAATACATTGCACATAAGATCAGGCGAGAAAGCGTTTTCATCATAAGTGTTCCTTTTCTGTAATGTCTTAGTGTAGCTTTTCGAGTAAAAAATGTCTGTCAAAACTTTTGACAGGTTACAAAAGTCTGGCTGTGACTTAAAGTCTGAATTATGAATTTAAAGCTGAATTTTAGGTTGAATTTTAAGTCTATTTTAATCCTCATATTATCAGGTAGCATTTTGGCCTGCGCACCCGAAAAAATGGGTTCGTCATTCAATATAAAATCAGATCAATACGAAAATATTATCGGTGGCCAAGACCTAAGTCTTAAATCAGAAATTAATCCAACAGTCGCAATGTTGTTGGACACCAGTTCGGCAGGCAGCTTTTCAATCTGCACGGGTACTTTCATTAGAAAAAATATTATTTTGACGGCAGCTCATTGTGTGCCAGAAAATTCTGAAGACCTTGCAGTTAAAATGGGGAACTCGTTATTTAATGAACAGGAAACAAAAACATTGAATGTCTTAAAAATTATTCGCCACAAAGACTATCAATCTGGAAAAAATGATCTAGCTTTGATTTTAATTCAACAAGATAAAAATATTTTTATAAAGCCTGCTGTGTTATCTGATGAAAAAACATATTCTAAAAATTTATTATTATTCGGTTATGGTGATAGCGAAATTGATGAGGTAGCCTCTGACGACTTAAAAGGGGCTGGCAGTTTAAGAAAATTAATCGTCAGTGCAAAATATATTTCTCACATAGAAAACAAATTCATCATTGATCAATCCCACGGTTTTGGTGCCTGTCACGGCGATTCGGGTGGGCCGGCATTTATTTTAAATGCAAAAAACAAATATGTTTTGGCTGGCGTGGCTTCGGGTGTACGTCAGGCCGAAGACATGTCGGATTGCACGGGGCAATCCGAATACACTGACGTTTCAAAATTTCAAACTTGGATTTTACAAAGTATATCTGATTTCAACCGGAACTAAAACATCCGGATGCAAAGATTTTTTCACAGGACATGCATTTGCGACGTGTTCAATTTTACTTCGGTAATCGATTGAAATATTTTTTGATAATTCAATGACAGTTTTAAGCGATGCAATTCGGCGTGGCCCTTCAGCTGTCATGACTTTTTCAACTGAAATCTTTGAACCCTTCACATCAACACCGTCACGTTCAGCAACAATTGCAATCGTTGTTAATATGCAAGTGCCCAGCGCAGTAGCCATCAAATCCGTGGGAGAAAATTTTTCTCCCAAACCTTGATTGTCTTTGGGGGCATCAGTTTCTAAAATTGAACTTGATGGTTCATGAATCGCTTGGCAATGAAGTTGACCTTGATACGTTGACGAAATTTTGACCATAAAGATCCTCTTCTTTCCAATTTGATAAATCGATGCCTAAGGCGATCGAAATGACTTCGTTGATGTGTGTGACTTTGTGAAAAATCATCTGTGACTTTACATCATCAGGTACGTCTTTTAAATCTTTTTCATTTTTGTCGCACAAAATCACTTCACTGACACCGGCTCTGTGTGCTGCAATAATTTTTTCTTTGATGCCACCGACGGGCATCACGCGTCCGCGCAAACTGATTTCGCCGGTCATTGCCATTTTCGGATTTACACTGTGACGTGAAACCAATGATGCTAATGATGATAAAATTGTGATTCCTGCCGAAGGGCCATCTTTGGGAATGGCGCCTGATGGTACATGCAAATGAATATCAAATTTATTAAAATCAAACGTCGGTGCCAAAACATTTAATCTTGCTTTAATTAATGATTTTGCAATTTGCGCAGATTCTTTCATCACATCACCCAATTGGCCTGTGATAATTAAATCGCCTTTGCCTGGCACCAGTGCGGTTTCAATAAATAAAATGTCTCCACCAACCGGGGTCCACGCCAAGCCTGTGACTACGCCGGGGCTTGCGATAATATCTGTGACTTCATTTTGAAAACGTTCGTTACCGAAAACGTCTTCGAGATCTTTGATTTCGATTTTTGTTTGTATCGCACCTGTGTTTTTAACATCTGATTTATTACGAACAACTTTTTCTGTCGCATGTCTGCACAGCTGTGCGATTTTTCGTTGTAAGTCACGAACGCCGGCTTCGCGGGTGTAATGTGTGATTGTTTTTAATAATGTTTCATCGCTGATTTGAATTTGTTCTGCTGTTAAACCGTGTTCAGAAATTTGTTTCGGTATCAAATGTGATTTTGCGATATGAAATTTTTCAGATGTTGTATAACCTGATAAATCAATAACTTCCATACGATCTAATAATGGCAACGGAATACCTTCAAGGCTGTTCGCTGTAGCAATAAAAAAAACTTTTGATAAATCAAACGGTGTATCCAGGTAATGATCCACAAAACTTGTGTTTTGTTCGGGGTCTAAAACTTCCAACATTGCCGAGGCAGGATCACCCGCATAACCACGCGACATTTTATCGATTTCATCTAAAACGAAAACAGGATCATTTTCGCCAGATTTTTTTAGTGCAGCAATAATTCGACCAGACATAGCACCGATATAAGTGCGACGATGGCCGCGAATTTCTGATTCATCACGAACTCCTCCAAGACTGATTCTTTGGTATTTTTTATTTAATGCGCGAGCGATACTTTGTCCCAATGACGTTTTACCAACTCCGGGTGGGCCAATAAATAATAATATCGATCCGCGTTTATCTTTTTTCATTTGTAAAACTGCTAAATGTTGCAGAATTCTTTTTTTAATTTTATCCAGACCGTAATGATCTTGATTTAAAATTTCTTCGGCCTTGTTGATATCAAATTCAGAATGAATTGATGATTTGCTCCAAGGTAACGATGTCATTAAATCTAAATGTGATCTGATCATCTGGTGATCGGGCGATTGTGAATTTGAATTTTGCAATTTTTTGAGCTGTTGATCAGCCAGTTCGCGAGCTTCCGTTGGCATATTGGCTGATTCAATTTTTTTTCTGAATTCATCTGTCAGCGTTGATTCGTCACCTTCGCCCAATTCTTGTTTGATGGTTTTCATTTGTTCGCGCAAAATATGTTCGCGCTGATTTTCGCCCAGTTTAGAGTTTAATTTCTGCCTGATATCTTGTTGGATATGGAGACTGTCTTTGTAATTTTGCAGTAAATTTAATAGATGCATCACCCGCGTTTTTAAATTAACCAGTTCTAATATTTTTTGTTTTTCAGCTAAGGCAATTTCTGCATTTGCTGCAGCTAAATGTGATAACAATGCTAAATCTTCGATGCCAGCGATTAATTCTTGAACTTGGTCAGTGTTTGCGGGAATTAATTGTAAAACTTCGCGTGAAATTTGGCGCAGACTATTTAATAAAGCAGATTGTGTGGCCTGATCGATGTCGATCACGTCGTCGATTTGTTCAGCGTAAGCTTCAAAAATTTCGCTCTCGGCTTTGAACGATGAAACTTTCATTCGGTAATATCCGCGAACGACAATGAAATAACCAGATTCAGCAGTGCCTTTGATGGATTCAATTTTACAAAGAGTTCCTGTGTCATTTAAATCATCAACGTTTTCGACGTTTTGATCCGGATGAGTTTGCGATAATGTCAGGATCCAATTATTTTTTAGCGCTGCAATATCAACAGCTTTGACGCTTTTGTCGCGACCTACGCGAAGGGCCTGCGTGACCCCAGGGTACAAAACAGTATTTTTTAAAGGCAGAACGGGTATAGAGCCAATCGGCATAGACATAAAGTCTCCTTTTTTATTTTATTCAATGTGTATTCGTTTTAAATTTCGTCAAGGTAACAATATCAGTTACATTTAGCTTTGTTTTTTAGTTTAACGTTATATGCTGAGCGTTGTCATGGGCCAGACTTTCGTCATATAAATAGTTATGAAAAATATTATAACATCAATTTTGTGTTTAGTTGGATTTTCGTTTTTAAACTCGTGCACACAATCCAAAGAAATTGGAAGCCTTGCGAATCCGTTAAAATTTTATTTATTACCATCCCAAGACATGATGACTTTGCAAGAATCTGGGAAAATTTTAAAAAAATATCTAGAAAAAGAATTAGACATGCACGTCGAAGTTGAATTGCCAACCAGTTACATCGCAGTTATTGAAGCCTTTGGATCAAAACGTGCTGATGCGGCAGTGTTAAATACATTCGGATATATTTTGGCAAATGAAAAATACGGAGCCATCGCAAAATTACGTTTAGTCAATCGCGGCCGCGATGAATATTATGGCCAAATTATCGTTCACAAAGACGGCCCCAAAACAATCAAAGAATTAAATAATAAAAAATTTGCGTTCGTAGACCCTGCATCGACATCGGGATATTTATTACCAACCCGATTATTTCAACAAGAAGGCGTAAAACTGAAAGAACATATTTTTGCAGGTCGCCACGACACAGTCGTCACTGCAGTTTACCAGCGCAAAGTCGACGGCGGAGCCACATTTTATACTCCACCCGACGAAGACGGCACTCCCAAAGATGCGCGTTGGATTGTTCGTGCTCAGTTCCCAGATGTTTTTGAAAAAATCAAAATTTTAAAATTAACAGGTCCAATTCCGAATGATCCATTGGTTTTAAGAAAAGATTTACCTGAAGAATTAAAAACTAAAATTGTTGAAGCAATGAAAAAATATATTAAAACTGAAGAAGGTAAAAAAGTTTTAATGGATATGTATCACATCACTGATTTCAAAGAAGCGACTGATAAAGATTACGATACGATTCGTGGATATTTAAAAGATTTGGGCAAGACGGCTCAAGAATTTATGAAGTAAAAAATTCTTGAGCGTATATTTTCTGTGAATTAATTATATTTTCTTAAAAGCGCTTTAACCAAGCCTTTTAATTCAACCTGTTGCGGTTGATACCACATCGAAGTTAATCTTGGGTTTGCCGGACGTAGTTCAATTAATTTTTCAGTGGGATGAATGGCTGGATTTTTTTTATGAAAAAATCTTTTTACAGTGGCGCCGTCTTCGATGCTGGCAACAACCAGATCGCCGTCACGCGCTGCTTTTTGCGAAAGCACGACTAAAAAATCACCGTCAAAAATACCTTCGTCGATCATTGAATCGCCTTCGACTTTTAAAGCAAAATAATCGCCGGGTGATTTCATCATTGAAACGGGAACATCCATAAATTCGTTGTCTTGAATGCGTTCAATCGGCGAACCCGCGGCAACGCGGCCTAAAAATGGAATGGACAAAACTTTTTCAGAATCGTCTGAATCTTTGTAGGTGTTCGAAGATTCTTTGGCTTCATTTAATCGTTGATTTAAATTGTTCTGAAAATCTTGTGATGAGTGAATCAAATGGATAGCTCGTTTTTGATTTTGCGGAATTTGCACGTAACCTTTGCTGGATAATTGCTTTAAATAATTCTGCACAGAATTAAAAGAAGCAAAGCCAAATTTGTCGCAAATTTCTTGGTACGAAGGTGAAATACCTTTAGTTGTCAGTTCGGATTCAATAAAATCCAAAACCATTCGCTCCTTTGAAGTTAAAGGTGCAAGTGGGGTCGGTTGCGAGTTTGTTGAAGTATTTTTTTCTGTTGTCTCTGGGAGGAGCTTTTTCATACACATAAGTTACACTGTAATTTATGTGTAAGTCAATGGCCCGTTTCAATTAATTTTTATATTTATCAAAAGTCTGGACCTTGTCGATGCTGGCCGGTGCTTTTGACATTTTTTG
>JAYTMM010000082.1:0-2780 GCA_043728555.1 Pseudobdellovibrionaceae bacterium | reverse complement strand
CCAATGAAAATGTTTTTGAATTTTTAGCTGATATTGAAAGAAAATATTCTGCTGTAATGAAAATCGTACAAGTTGATTTCGAAGTGACAAAGGCCAGTGTATTTATATTAAATGCTTTTGAAATTGTTAATTCAGATTATTTGAATACGACAGAAAAAGTAGAAATTGAATTTAAGCCGTACATTTCAAAAAATGATTTTATTCAAAAAGTGATTCAAATTAAGAAAGACATCTGTGCTGGCAGATATTATCAAGTGAACTTCACATCGAAATTTTCATCACAGACAGAAGAAGATAGTTTTTCTTTATTTAAAAAATATTTTAGACTTTTTAAATCACGATATTCGGCATTTTTACCTATGCAAACTCAACAGAAAAGTTTTGAAATTTTATGTTATTCGCCGGAATTATTTTTAGAAAAAATAGGATTGCAAATTAAAACAGAGCCGATCAAAGGGACTCTGAACACGGACTTAAAACAATTAATAGCGAGCCCTAAAGAAATTGCAGAACTTTCAATGATTGTTGATTTATTACGAAATGATTTAAATTCGGTCTGCACCAAACCTGTTCAGGTAACAAAGCATCGTGAAATTTTGGATCTGGGATATACACAGCATACGTATTCAG
The DNA here is from genome assembly GCA_043728555.1 of Pseudobdellovibrionaceae bacterium. Lineage (GTDB taxonomy): Bacteria > Bdellovibrionota > Bdellovibrionia > Bdellovibrionales > Bdellovibrionaceae > Pseudobdellovibrio. Next base: position 2,150 of record JAYTMM010000082.1, on the reverse strand, counting down.
AAATTCGCGGCGAAACGCAAATGACTTTGCCAGAAATTCTTAAACAAACTTATCCCGGCGGATCAATTTCAGGATGTCCGAAAACTGAAAGTCTGAAAGCCATTTCTGAACTCGAAACAGAATCACGCGGTTTTTATACGGGAAGTATCGGCTGGTGGCAAAATTCAGATTTTAAATTAAACATTGCTATTCGCAGCTTTAAAAAACAAAATACCAAAATTGAATATTTTGCAGGCTGTGGAATTGTTTTCGATTCTGATCCTGAATCTGAGTGGCAAGAATTTTTAACCAAAGCTGGCAGGCTTTCAGTCAATTTGTAAAAAAATATTAGGTTGTAACTAAATGACAAATAAAATTACTGACATTCAGATCATACAAATTATTGATACATTTAAAATATCTGGCGATGGAATTTACCTTAAAAAATTTCATATCCAACGAACATTAGAGGCTTTTAAAGAGCTTGGTGCCGTGGTGAATGAATTTTCAGTGCGTGCCTTGTACCAACAGATCGAAGATAAAAATTTACACTTGAAAAAAGAAATGAAAGCAAAAATTACTTTTGATTCTGTTGATCTACGAAATTCAGTCTGTGAATTTTCGGATATTGATTTATTACCAGTGCCATTGACGTTAGAAATTTCAAAAAATTTATTTCAATTATCTGGCCGTGGTTTACAAAATTATAAAATTTCAAAACGCGATTACTGGAATCAACTGTTAACAAATGCACACTGCTTTGATGTTATTGGCGTAAACCAAGACAGCGGGATCACAGAAACTTCGCGATTTAATCTATTTTTACTGAAAGACGGAATATTTTTTACTCCAACGTTGAATTCAGGCTGTATTAACGGAGCATTTCGCAGATATTTATTGTCACAAGGATCATTTGAACTGGCGGGATCACAAATTCCGATCACAGAAAAAGATATTGCAGCCAGCGATATTAAAAAATATGAAATTTATGTCGGAAACAGTTTACGTGGAATGCACAAGGCTGTTTTGATTTAATTCAGAACCGTCATAAACAAATGGTACATATTTATCTGATACCATTTTATGAACCATCGTCGTCACAGCTGTACGATCATCATCGGCCTTAATGTTCACGAGCGGCAAAAATTCAATTTCACAAGTTACAGAATCCAATTGCAATGATCGCCAAATCGCCGGACCAAATGATTGATCTCCGTACCAACAAACAGCATCGCGATGTTTAAATTCAACTTTTCCATCATTAACAGCACGGTAATTAAAAACAAAAGGACGAATCGGGCGCTCAGCGTGCCCTGCTGACATAATCAAAGTTTTCTTAAACGGTAAAACCTGTTCGCCGTTCGATGCGACTGATTCAGCGTACAAAACGACGCGGAAACCTTCTTTGAGAACATCAACCATACCTTTAAGTTCGTCTTGAATTTTCATTCTGTTTTTACGATCGACATAGGCACATCCGCCCAGATCGCAAATTTGACCCAGCACTGGAGTTTTTTTCATTTCTAGAGATGTCACAAACACCGCGGGTTGAATCGATTGCAAACAAATAATATCGATGAACCCAACGTGATTTCCAACAACCAAAGAATTCTCATCTGCTGAAATCGGATTTTTACAAATCAAAGTTACATTGAATGCTGTTAAAATCCGACGAGACACCCATGTCGTAGTTGCAATCTGACGTCGACGACGCGTGATCGGATTCAAAGTTGTAATTGATAGGACTGTTGAGATTACAAAAAAACTAAGAATCACACCAATGAACATAAAGAATCTGAGGACTGCCCGAATATTTTTGTATATTGAAATTAAATTTGAAATCATAGTCGAGTTTTACATCCTTAATTGCTTCGCGATTATTCTATAACAAGACTGGCTGCTTTGTAAAGCCTGTCATAGATACTGTCCCACAGTTCGGATTGCGAATTTGGCATTTGAATATAACACAAAGCCTGAGGCTTTCTTTCGCTGGCTGAGCGCAACTGAGAATACATTTCCCGAGCTGCCTGTACGGGATCTGCTGACAATTTTAAGAATTCAATTTTTTCTATTTTACCTACGGGCTTGACGATGCGTACGCCTTCGACAAAATCTGGCAATTCGTTTAATTTGGAATTTAATATGTGTCCTAATTCAGACAGCTTCATTGC
>JAYTMM010000081.1:0-13494 GCA_043728555.1 Pseudobdellovibrionaceae bacterium | reverse complement strand
TTTTAATATTTATTTTCAGTCTGTTGCAATTGGTTTCAACCGTATTGTGGGCCGAGGATCTAAAAACTTACCCAGATTTTAATTTGCAAGATTGGCCTGCACAAATAATTAAAAATTTTGAACAAAAAATTCCTGAAATCAGAAATAAAAAATTTTCTGAAATCGAACTTAATTTTATTTTAAAAAAAGTAAACTTGCTTTACCCGTTTGAAAATTTAAAGATCCTGCAAAAAAATAATCATTTGTATCTGGTCGGATTACAAACCAGCCATGTCACTTCAATTGTGTATAACGTTTCATCAAATGTTAATATTGATGAATTGAAAACGACGGCTCCGATCAACTTGGTCGATGCCGAAAGTGAAGTTAAAATTTCTCAAGTCGAAGAAAAAATAAATTCCTATCTTAAAAACCAAGGCTATCGAAATTCAAAAGTGATTTCTAATTATCAAACAAATGAAAACTTGTCTCGGACATTAGTTTTTCAAATCGAATTAGGCGCAAAAACAATAATATCACAAATTTCTGTCAGTGGTTTAAACAGTCGTGATCAAAAAGAACTTGAGAGCTCGATTTACTGGTACGGCGTAGGTGATGTATTATCTGATGATAAAATTAAAATCATTACTCAACAGTTACGTTTGTTTTTAAGCCAACGTGGTTTCTATTTGGTTGCAACACCTCCGCCTCAGATCTATTTTAACACCACAGACACCGAAGCACGCCTTGTTTTTAAATTGCAAAGTCGATCAAAGTATTTTGTTGAAATTTTAGGTGCCAAAAATTATTCAAATTTATTTTTAACATCGGAAATTTTGAAACTTGATAGCTACTCTTCAAGTGAAAATAATTTTGGTGCTGAGCTCTCTGAAAAACTGCGTAGTTTTTATCTGGACAAAGGCTTCAGTCGTTTTGAAATCACTTATTATGAACGCAAAGACAACGATCGCATTGTCCTGACATTAAATATGGAGGAAGGGTCAAAAACACTCATTCAAAATTTTTATGTGATTGGCCAGCTGTCGCGTGCTGAAAAGTATTATTCAGATCAATTTGTCAATTTGTCCTCGCAAAAAATTCAAGACAATATTTGGTTCAGACCCGATGCCGAACAGGCAGGTAAAAATTTAGTAACCAGCCTACAAAACGAAGGTTTTATTTCAGCAAAATTAGATCGTATTGAAGCTTCGGTTTATTCAGCAAAAAAAAATCGAATCGACCTTTCTGTTTCTATCGAAGAAGGCCTGCAAACACAAATTGAAAATATTGAATTCAAAAATAATAACTATTTTTCCAAAAAAATTTTGTTAGAAAAAATGGATTTGCATGACGTAAAAAAATTAAATTTGACTGATCTTGAAAAGGGTTTGTTGAAATTAAAATTATTTTATGCCGAAAATGGTTTTATTGAAATTCAAATACTGAATGAAAAACAAAAAACCAGCGAAAACTTAATTACTTATAGCCCTGATTTAACAAAAGCACAGATCCTGATTGATCTGCGCGAAGGCACTCAAGTCTCTGTGGGATCCATTGTCTTGGATGGTAATAAATTATCCCAAGATAAGTTAATTTTAACCGAGCTTGATTTTAAACAGGGTGATATTCTAACACCACAGAAAATGGATGAATCCATTTCGCGTTTACAAAAAACGGGACATTTTACTTCGATTCAAATATACACATTAGAACGCGATTCCAATGTCAAAGAACGAACTGTTGTTGTTAAGCTGAATGAACGTAAACCTATTTTACTGACAGCAGGTATCGGTGCCACAAATGAAAATGAACGTACGTTTCATGCCTACTTAGGCGCAGCTCATCGAAATTTAGGTGGCTGGGGCCGTGGCGTTTCTTTGCGCGGAGAAACCAGTTATAATGATGTGTTTTTAAAATTTATTGAATACAAAGTTTCAGCCGGCTATCTGGAACCCTATTTGTTTGATACAAGAACTCGCTTTCGTTTGAATTACACAACACAGGTCAGCGTTAGCGACGTCATTTTAAGAAAACAAACAATTTCAAATTCGGCCGTTTGGGCTGTTGAACAAGATTTCACATCACATATCACAGGACTTTGGGATATTTATAATATTACAAATTACGTTGAAAAAGGAATGACTGTTGATGACGAAAGAATCAACGGCTACTCTGGACAAGATTTCGAAATTGCACTGACTGGCCCAACACTTGATATCGATTATCGAGATCAAGTGCTCAATCCACAAAAAGGTTCTTTTTCAAGATTCACCCTTGAATATGCCTCTGCCGCTTTGGGCAGTCACAAAGTCGATGATTTTATTCGCGCCACAGGACAAACCACTTGGTATTTACCACTGAATGATAATAAAATAGTCTGGGCCAATTCACTGCGTAGTGGCTATGCCGCGCTGACAGAAACGGCAAATTTCGGAGTACCATTTGATAAAAAAGGTTTTATTTTAGGTGGCAGATCCACGATTCGTGGTTTCGAATCGAACGAATTTTTTCCAAACAGTTCAGATAAAAATCCTGAAAAATTAACGGCAAATTATAAATTTACAACTCCGATATCATATCAACTGATTAAATCTGAATTGCGTTTTCCGTTGTTTGCAAAACATGATATTTCAGCGGCCGTTTTTTACGACGGTGGACAAATATTAATCGATGGCGTGAATTTTACGGATTCATACCGTGATGCCATTGGTATCGGTTTTCGCTATGCAACACCTGTGGGTCCATTAAATCTGGAATATGCCCAGAAGCTCGACAAAAAGCCCTACGAGTCAGAGGGTGCATTTCATTTGTCTGTCGGCGTGTTCTAAGGTATTTTTTGAGGTCATAATATTTCAATTATACATTATTTTCACAGGAGAAAATTATGCGTCAGCACCAAGTTCGTGTTTATCCATCAAAAGAAAAAATCGACCGCAAAGATCAACTGGCTTGGAAAATGGCCGAAGTCTGCACCGACACAGCACCCATCAAAGACGATGTCATAGATATGATTATAAATCGCGTGATCGATAATGCTTCAGTAGCCATCGCCGCTAGCAATCGCCGTCCCGTGGCTTCAGCGCGCAGTATGGCTTTAGCACATCCACGCTCTGGCGGCGCGACTGTTTTTGGAATGCCGAATGATCAAAAATTTTCTTGTGAATGGGCGGCTTGGGCGAACGGAACTGCAGTTCGCGAATTGGATTATCATGATACTTTTTTAGCGGCTGACTATTCTCATCCGGGCGACAGTATTCCAACAGTTTTGGCTGTGGCTCAACAAATGAATAAAACAGGCAAAGATTTTATTCGTGGTGCCGTTGCGTCTTACGAAATCCATGTGAACCTTGTAAAAGCGATTTGTCTTCATGAACACAAAAAAGATCACATCGCACATTTGGCGCCGGCCCAAGCTGGTGGTATCGGTGCACTTTTAAATTTACCAACAGAAATTGTTTTTCAAGCGATTCAACAAGCGGTTCACGTTTCATTCACAACACGCCAATCACGCAAAGGTGAAATCTCGTCATGGAAGGCGTACGCTCCTGCTCACGCTGGAAAATTGGCAATCGAAGCTGCTGACAGATGTATGCGCGGCGAAGGCGCTCCATCACCGATTTATGAAGGCGAAGATTCTGTGATTTCGTACATGCTTGACGGAAAAAATGGAAAATACACAGTTCCACTTCCAGAAATTGGCGAAGAGAAACGTGCTATTTTAGAAACTTACACCAAAGAACATTCAGCTGAATATCAATCACAAGCTTTAATTGATTTAGCTGCGCGTATGAAACCAAAAATTAAAAATTTCGATGACGTGAAAGAAATTATGATTCACACATCACATCACACGCATTACGTGATCGGTACCGGAGCCAATGACCCACAAAAAATGGATTCAAAAGCCAGTCGTGAAACATTAGATCATTCGATCATGTATATTTTCGCAGTCGCATTACAAGACGGCTCTTGGCACCATGTCGATTCTTATTCTCCGGAACGTGCCAATCGCGCCGATACAATCCGATTGTGGCATAAAATTAAAACAACCGAAGATGCTGAATGGACCAAAGCTTATCACGATCAAGATCCAAATAAAAAACGTTTCGGCGGTCGTGTTGAAATCACAATGAATAGCGGCGAAAAAATTGTTGATGAATTGGGTGTGGCGAATGCCCACCCTGCGGGAGCAAAACCATTTAAACGCGCTGACTACATTCGTAAATTCGATACATTAACAGCAGATATTATTACTGTTGACGAGCGAAACCGTTTCATTTCATTGTGCGAACGCTTACCGGAATTAACGGCTGCTGAAATTCAACAATTGAATGTTCAAATCCCTATTGAGAAGTTAGTGAATAATAAACGTGATACAAAAGGAATTTTTTAATTGATTACAATTGAGCAAATAAAAAATAAACTGATTACTGCCGGACCATATCTTAAAAAATTTGAGATTATTGCGATCTATGTTTTTGGATCTGTCGCAAGGCAAGAGGCAACTGCGGAAAGTGACTTGGATATTTTAATCGAGCTAGATCCGAATCATTCAGTGGATATGTTTTTATTTATGGAATTAAATGAATATCTTGAAAATTTATTTTTATGCAAAGTTGATTTAGTCACAAAAGATGCTCTTCATTATTATATTAAAGACGAAATTCTAGAGGAGTCTATTCGTGTCGCTTAAAAAACGAAGCCGACCTTGGAATTTAGCTATTCAAGACATGATTGATCACTGCGAATCAATTATCGAATATACTCAGAATATTGATTTTGAATATTTTCAAAAAAATAGCCTCGTATTTCATGCAACTTTTAGGTGTTTTGAAGTTATTGGCGAAGCTACAATATTGGTCACCGAAGACATTCAAGTAAAATATCCAGAAATATCTTGGCAGAAAATTAAAAACTTCAGGAATCTTTTAATCCACGAATATTTTGGAATCGACAAACGAGTTGTCTTTGAAACTGCAAAAAATAAAATCCCCGAACTTTTAGAATTGTTACTGGTTATTAAAACAAAGGAAAATATCTAATGTTATTCCCTGAAATCACAGCCGCACAAAAAAGAAAAAATTTTCGTGAACAATTAAAAACCGGAAAACTTTTACAGTTTCCGGGTTCGTTTTCACCGTTGGTCAGCATGATGATCGAAAAGAAAAATTTTGATGGCGTGTATATTTCAGGATCTGTTTTATCGAATGATTTGGGTTACCCCGATATTGGACTTACTACATTAACAGAAGTTGCCCAGCGCGGCCGTCAAATCGCACGAACCACAAAATTACCTTCACTCATTGATGCCGACACCGGTTGGGGCGAACCGATGAACGTGACTCGAACGATTCAAGAATTTATTGAAATGGGTCTGGCTGGTTGCCATCTCGAAGATCAAGAAAATCCAAAACGCTGCGGTCACCTTGATAACAAATCTGTTGTTGCAAAAGACATTATGACACGGAAAATTAAAGCGGCCACATTAGGTAAAAAATTAGATGAAAATTTCTTGATCATCGCACGTACGGACTCAAGAGCCTCAGAAGGCCTTGATAAAGCGATCGACAGAGCAAAAGCTTACGTCGACGCAGGTGCAGAAATGATTTTCCCTGAAGCTCTGCAAGACGAAAAAGAATTTGAAACATTTCGTAAAAGCATCAATGTTCCACTTTTGGCAAATATGACAGAATTTGGTAAAGGAAAACTTTATACAAAAACTGAACTTGAAAATTTAGGTTATAATCTTGTGATTTATCCTGTGACAACTTTGCGTTTAGCGATGCATGGCACTGAGCGTGGTTTGGATATTATCAAGTCAACAGGCTCACAAACTGCAGCTTTGGATATAATGCAAACACGCAAAGATTTGTACGAATTAACGGCCTACGAAGATTATAATCAGTTCGATCAAAATATTTTTAATTTTAAATTGAAATAACATTCTACTGGCAACCAACCGTGCCAAATATAAATCCCATGTTTGGACTTTGTGTTCCAAATAATGACCAACTCGTTGTATAGGCCCATGCTTGAGTTTGTGAAATTGTTGTCGTTGCATTAAAAGCTATAGAAAATGTACCTGTTGTTGGGCTTCCTAATCCTTGAATCGTCATATAATAATTTGTACCAACTTTTAATACAGGTGCATCTAAAAAATGAAAATAATGATCTACGATTAAGCTTTGATCCAAGTTATCTGTTAATGTGGATGTTGTTAATAACGTCCCATTTTCAGGCTGATTTCCGCCTTCGTAAATTTTTACTGTCGCCGAAGTCAGCGATGGCGAACTCATTTTTAATTTTATTCCCCATAGTTGCTTATTAACTCCTGTTATTGTGAACCGAAAGCCTGCTTTATCAAGACCGTCCATCAACGTAACAAAAGTTCCCGTTTGAGCTGCATTGATAGCTCCACTATCATGACTCAGGCAGCTTGCATTTGGAGCTGCTCCCGAAACCCGCTGATAATTCACTGTGCAGCCATGACTATCTGTTGACGTCAAAAAACCGGATGAATCCACTCTATAGGCTGTTGTTGTCGACTGAGGAACTCCAGCAACACACGTTGCAGTAATACCTGCTTGAGTACCCAAACCATTATCAAACCAACCCGTCATTGAGCAACTTGCAGGAGAACAAGCTGAGGCCCCTCCTTCGAACTGCACAGAATCTAAATTTGACTTAATTGAAAACGAATTGTTTGTCCAATAACATTCCGGTGCAATATCAGCAAATGCGCCACTAGACTCATTCAATGTCAGCAACTCTTGCCATTTGACTGGAACTAAATTTGCCGAAGGACAGATTTTATTTTTTAACTTCCACGTACCAATATATTCAGTACCAATCGAAGAACCATCTATCAGCTTTTTACACGAAAAAATTGAAAACAACATCAACAAATAAATTGTCACTTTAAAGATGTTTTTCATGACTTCTTATCGGCGTTTATTCTAAAATTTAAATAGAACAGCAGAAAAAATGTAATGCGCACCAATATAATTCAAAAATATCGTCTTAAAATAAAACAAATTGATTTGAACTCATTCATTTTGATACTGTTAAGTCATTAAATTTTACCTAAGGAGCCTAAAATGTCAGAATATATCAACCCCGATTACATCGCTGAACCTGAAAAAATGAACGTTAAAAAAGGTCTTGAAGGCGTCGTAATGGATACCTCTAGCGTTTCAAAAGTGAATGCCGAAACAAATTCTTTGGTTTACCGCGGATACCCCGTTCAAGACTTAGCAGAAAATTGCAGCTTCGAAGAAGTTGCGTATTTGATGTATAACGGAGAACTTCCGAATGCCGCACAACTTGCTGAATTTTCTAAAAAAGAAAAATCACTTCGAGAAATTTCAAAAGATAATCTAAATGTTATTAACACTTTGCCAAAAAAATGTCACCCGATGGATTCCATCCGCACGGGTGTTAGCTTTTTAGGATGCGAAGACGAACGAACATGGGATGCAACACCCGCTGTGAACATGGATAAAGCCATTCGATTACTGGCAAAAATTCCTACGATGGTTGCTGCCGATTATCGTTTTAAAAAAGGTTTGGATTTTATTGCACCAAATCCAAATTTATCAATTGCAGAAAATTTCTTTCATATGTGTTTCGGCAAAGTTCCAGATGCTAAAATTGTTAAGGCCTTTGATGTGTCATTGGTTTTGTATGCAGAACACAGTTTTAATGCGTCGACATTTACATCACGTGTTGTGACGTCGACTCAGTCTGATATTTATTCTGCAACAACTGCTGGTATCGGTGCGCTAAAAGGCCCATTGCACGGTGGCGCAAACGAAATGGTCATGCACATGATGATCGAAATTGCTGATGAAACAAAAGCGACAGCATGGATGATCGATGCCTTAGCGAATAAAAAGAAAGTCATGGGTTTTGGTCACCGCGTTTATAAATCAGGTGATTCACGCGTGCCGACAATGAAAAAATACGCGCAAGTGATGGCGGATGTCACAGGCGAACAAAAATGGATGAAAATGTACACGGCACTTGAAAACGTGATGGTTGAAAAAAAGAAAATTTATCCAAATTTAGATTTTCCAGCAGGACCTGCGTATTACATGATGGGTTTTGAAATTGATTTCTTTACTCCGATTTTTGTGATGGCCAGAACAACGGGCTGGTCGGCACACATTATGGAACAAACTGCGAACAATCGTATTATCAGACCGCTGTCTGAATACATTGGCGCCGCTCAACGTAAAGTGATGCCCATTTCAGAAAGACAATAATTTTTGAACTTTAAATTGAACTTTAAAAATTATTTATTATTGATCTTACTTTTTTCAGGTTGCGACGCCGTTAACAAAGCGGCGAACAGTTCGAATGAAAATTTGACCTACTCATTGGATGTGAATGGTTGCCAAACCGGCAGCCATTCATTTTCTTCAATCGATGCCTATTGTTCGGGTTTACAAAGCAGTTCATTAAATAATGGCTGTGCACAAAGCGAACGAATGTCTTTATTCGCAGGCAAATGCTCGGGTACGTTTACACCGTCGGCATTCATTGAAATTAATTTTACAAAATTTAAATATTCTCTGTATTTGGTTTCACCTGCTGCGAATAGACCAGCCTTGTCATCACAAACACTAAGACTGAACCCGCTATCAGCTGAATAAGATTCAGCTTTTGATCCAAGAAAAAATAATTAATTACAACTGCCGCAATCGGAAAAGTTAATTCAAACACAGTCGCCACAGAGGCCTTCACTGTTTTTAAACCTTGGTAATATAAAACCATCGAAAAAAGCCCGACAATCAAAGACATATACATCAACGACTGAATATTTTTAGATTCAGAAAATAACTCTACAGAATTTATACTCTGCCCCTGAACCAGTGCAATCAACACGACTCCGAATAAACCAAAAAAATAACGCCAGAAAACAACAACAGAAGACTGCACTGACTTTAATACATTTTTACCTACAACGGTTCCCAGCGCCCATAACACAGCTGCTGAAATTGCCAACACCGCCGGACGCAGAATTTCCCAAATGTTTTTTGGCTCAGAAAATATTGAAAAATTTAAATCTGGGAAACTTAGAAAAAATCCTGCGCTGATCGCAAGTGAAGCATACACGTAAAATGATCTGGTTAATTTTTCTTTCAAAAAAACTGCGCCACAAAAAATAACAACCAAAGGTTGAAATTTTTGCAATAAAATCGACACGGATGGGTTTCCATAATTAAAGCTCATTGTAAATAACACGGTCGCCAAGGCCGATGAAAATAATCCGATAAAACAAAGACTTAGCCATTCTTTTTTTTGTAACTTGAAAATTTTTATTTTTTTATACATAACAAATACTATCAAAAAAAATAAAGCTATTAAATGTTCTGTGAATACAATCGACGCCGAGCTAAATCCCCGACCCAACAATGGATACCTAAAAAAAGAATCTGTAGCCCATAAAAAAGCTGCAAAAATAATAAATAACGAATTTAAAGCGAGCACGATTTCAGAACCATATTCTCGAGCCAAATATGTGATGACACAGGCGAAGATTTCAAAGCCTTGTCCGTTTCATTTAAAACAACTAATGCATCTTCGATTTTTTTTATCGACCAAACGCGCGCTTGATCACAATAACCTTCAATAAAATAGGCCGGCACTTGCGCCAATGAGGCCAATTTTGATCCGCCCAAGCCCTGATCCATTCCAGATCGAACGGTTAATAAAATTCTCATATGCCTTGCTAACAACGATACTATGCCGACTTCATTTTGCCCTTGATCAATCAATTGCACCAATTGTTCAAGGGCCGTGATGCGGTCTTTTTGACCGATGGCACGAGTAAAATCGAAAACACTTTCTTCTTTGGAATTTGAAACTACGTCATTCACATCTTTTAAATCAATAACAGATTTTGAACCTACAAAATTTTTCAGTTTTTGAATTTGATTTTCCAATTCGGATAAATTATTTCCAACCAACCTATGCAGTCGGTGCGTAGCCTCTGCTGAAAATTTTAAATCGTGATTTTGTGCCAGATGATTAATCCAACGCGGAACTTCGTTGTCATATGGTTTTTTAAATTCTGAGGTGATTGCATTTTCAAAAATCAGTTTGATACTTTTTTTACGCTTATCGACCTTATCAGCACAAATCACGAAAACTGTCGAATCGACCGGATTTTTGAATAAGGATTCCAGCTCTGCCCATTCAGATTCTTTGATCGCTTCAGCATTTTTTAAAATCACTAAACGATTCATCGTCATCACGGGCAATGTTTCAACGGCGTCTTTTAAAACCGAGACATCCACATCTCCGCCATAAAAAACATTTAAATTAAAATCAAAAGTATTTTCATCCAGAACTGAAAATTTAAAACGATCCGGAATTTGACCTAACAAATACGGTTCGTCCCCGTAAAAGAAATACACAGGCGAAAATTTTTTATTTTCTAAATCTTTATAAATTTTCTGTGATTCTACAATGGGCATAATTTATTTATTTCCAAATATTTTTTTAAATAATTCTAAACATCCAACAACGATGGCTCCTGCACAAAGTCCGACAAAGCCTTCAAATAAAAAATGTGTCGATATTTCATGAAGAAATGAAATTCCGTGATTTAAAATTCCTCCGCCCACTAAAAACATAGCGATAGTACCTAATACTCCCAACGCCTTCATGATCCAAGGTGCTGAATCAACAATAATTTGACCCAAAGATTTCATTTTAGGTTTTGCTCGAATCAAATATAATCCAAAATCATCTATCTTAACAATCGCTGCAACAAAACCGTAAACAAAAATTGTCATCGTAACCGCTATCACACATAAAACTGAAGTTTGCTGAATCAAAGGTTTATCTGCAACAATTCCTAACGTGATCGCTATAATTTCTGCAGATAAAATAAAATCGGTCGTGATAGCGCCTTTGATTTTATTTTTTTCAAATTCTTGCAAATCTGCAATTTCAGCGATTTTTTCTTTTTTGTTATTTTTGTGAAAAAATTTTTCAACTATTTTCTCGAACCCTTCGTAACATAAAAACAATCCACCAATCATCAATAGCGGAGTCACAAGCCAAGGAACAAATGCACTTAAAATTAAAGCCGCAGGAACTAAAATCATTTTATTAATTAATGAACCTTTAAAAACAGCCCAAACGATCGGAAGTTCACGTTCCGTAGAAACTCCAATAACTTGTTCTGCATTCAAAGCTAAATCATCACCTAAAACACCTGCGGTTTTTTGCGCAGCCATTTTCGACATCAAAGCAACGTCATCAAGCAGTGTCGCTATATCATCAATCAATGTTAATAAATTACTGGCTGCCATAAAATCAAATTCTCTCGTTAATATATTTAATTAAAAATTATCGACCATACGGTCGAATGCTAACTGCATCATGTCTTTCGACAATGTGGCAAAAGTCTGCCTGCGCACAGACAAATTGTAAAGACTGTTTGCAGAGTTTATTGTAGGCAACGTCAATTGCGGTGGCGTATATCCGCGACCTTGCGTAAATGTACCTGACCATAAAACTTCAGAAGATCCCTTTTTTTTCAGCACTAATGATACACTGACTGTAATTCTGGCGGTTGTTGATAACACTGTATTATTAGGTAAATATTTTGTGTCTTTAGCGACAATGACAGATTCGTCAGCAGTAATATCAACTTGGTCGATGGCCCCATACAAAACAGCATCAGAATTACTTTCAGAGTCAGAAATTTGTGCATAACCTGATCTTAAAGTTTCACTCCGTATTGAATCCGTAAACAGTGTTTCAATCAATGGCTCTGATGTCTTATTTTTAAAAACAGGTATAAAAATTGATTTAACATTTTTAGGCAATGTATCGACTTTGTTACTTAATTTGTAAGCGCACGAAGATAATAGCCCAAAACAAATCATGACGCTGAACGTGACTTTAAAAAATCGTGAGACAAAGAATTGATTCATTGATGTAATACAAACTCAAAGGCAGTGCATATGTCAAATCAGAACTTGTTATTGGCGCCGGGCCCGGTGCAGCTTCATCCCGAGGTTCAAAAGATTTTATCATTACCCATGATACATCATCGCACACCCGAATTCGACGCGATATTGAAATCAGTCTTAACCAATTTAAAATTTTTATTTCAAACCAAAAATCCAGTCTTTATGCATTCGTGCACAGGTTCTGGCGGAATGGAAAGTTTATTAATTAACGTGCTGTCGCCGAAAGATAAAGTTTTAGCGATTGTATCCGGAAAATTTGGCGAACGTTGGGCCGATATGGCCGAAGCTTTCGGTGCAAATGTTCACAGACTGAATGTTGAATGGGGCTATGCCGTAAATCCAAATGATGTCGCAGATTTTTTAGCAAAAAATCCAGACACAGAAATCGTCATGACTCAAGCGTGCGAAACTAGCACCGGAACCGCACACAATATTTTAGAACTCGGAAAAATAATATCGCAGACACAATCTTTATTTCTGGTCGACGGAATCACCGCACTTGGAGCATACCCATTACCGATGGATGAATATTTCATTGATGGCCTTGTCGCCGGCAGCCAAAAAGCAGTCATGCTTCCGACTGGAATGAGCTTTGTCTGTTTTTCAGAAAAAGCATGGCAAAAAATTCCAAATGCCCGTTGCCCCAAATTTTATTTCGATATTCAAAAAGAATTTGCTGCGAACAAAAAAGGAGAAACACTTTTTTCATCAAATGTTCCCTTGATTCGCGCCCTTGATTTTATTTTATCGCGAATCAAAGAATTAGGTCTTGAAAAACATTATGCACAACTGCGCAGGCGTGCCGATTATTCGCGCGCGATGGCTGCGGAATTAAAATTAACTTTGTTTTCCAAATCCCCGTCTGATTCAGTGACCGCAATAAATTTAGCACAAGCCAACGATGGCGCAAAATTACGTGAACATTTAGAAAAAAAATATTTACTAACCTTAATGGGTGGACAAGACCAACTGAAGGGTAAAATTTTACGCATGGGTCATATGGGTTACATCACAGACAACGATATGCACGAAACAACATTACGAATTGCTCAAGGCTTAATTGATTTCGGCACTTCACTGGATCTTGAACAGATCACACATGTTTCAAAAAAATATCTTTCAGAAACTGCTATCAAATGATGAAATTATTGATCACCGAAAAATTTTTCAACGAAGCCCAAATCAAACTGTCAACCAGTGGATTATTTCAAATTGAGCGACTAAAACCCGAAGACAATTTATTTGAAAAAATCGCTGACACCGATTTTTTAATTATTCGAAGCAAAACAAAAATAACAAAAGATTTATTATCAAAAGCTGAAAAATTAAAATGCATCATCACCTGCACCAGCGGTTTTGATCATATTGATTTGCCTCTGTGCTTAGAAAAAAATATCACCGTCATGTACACACCCGATGCAAATGCGACAGCCGCTGCTGAATTAACATGGGCATTGGTTTTAAGCTGTGCACGAAAAATTCTTTTGTCACAAAAAAATATTAAAACTGCCGTTTGGAACCGCGA
>JAYTMM010000080.1:0-2178 GCA_043728555.1 Pseudobdellovibrionaceae bacterium | reverse complement strand
TGCCATGCTTTCTGGGTAACATGAAATATAAATTATGTTTTTAGGGCTGCGTAACATAATAGTTTTTTTAAATTCTTTTAATCCTGATCGCGGGGGATTCACAAGCGCAAAGTCTATTTTTTTGTTATCTAAAGAACTATTTATATTTAGGTTTTTTAAATTATATTTGGCATTCACTTTTAAGACTTCTATCGCTAATAGATCGTTTTCAAAAACTGAAATTTTATAATTTTTTTCTAATAAAGGAATTGTGAATTGGCCAATGCCACAGCCATATTCAACGATTTCGTTTTCTATATCGAATTCGGTCATCCAATTCAAAATACTTTCAGTGATTAAATCAGCAGTTGTCCATGTGGGTTGAGTAAAACTGCCGACATAACTATTTAATGGATGATTCAGCGTTTGAAACCAAACCTGTGATTTCGGATCGGCCAGTTTTAATTGCGGTTGATCAAATGAGTTTAAATCTAGTGTCTTTTTCTTCTGACCGATTTCGATGAAATATTTTTTTGAAAGCTCCATCAGAAAAAATTTTTCGATCAGCATATTTTTAATATCGATATTGGCCAGATCAAGCCAAAGACCTAATTGCTTGTTTGGTGAAATTCGTATACGCACAGAGCCTTTTTGAAAAGGCCAATTTAATTTTTTAAGTTCTTGAAAAGCGATATTCAGATCAGGATCAAGTTGAAAACATGTCGATAAATCGATCAATTCTTTAATATTTTTTTTATTTTTTCCGTACAGGCCTAACTTTTGATTTTCAACAGTATTTTCGATCGTAAAATCAAATCTGGTACGCAGATATGCAGAACCTGCCGTTTTGACATGGATTGTAAGATCCGTGTCACCAAGTTTCGTTTTCAAATCGTTTTTTTTATGCTCTAGTTGATCCAAATAATTCATATCCCAAGACTGACAACCTTGGCATTCAAAACGATGAGGACACTTTATGGTATCTGTATCAAAATTTTTAGCTGTATTTTTATTCATGATGACGAGCTTAATCTTGGTTTTTGATTTCGTCTATGCAGCTGACGAAAAAAGTTCAGAGAAAACATTTATTGATTCTGAAAACACACTTGTCACAAAAGCAAAACAAATGACTTTCGTCGGGCCCAGATCCGGTGAAGGCTATTTCTCTGCGGATGGAAAAAAAATGATTTTTCAATCTGAACGGGTCACAAATAATCCCTTTTATCAAATGTTTATCACAGATATTGAATCTGGACTGACAACACAAATTTCAACAGGCACAGGACAAACAACATGCGGCTGGATTCATCCGAATATGAAAACTGCAATGTGGTCGTCGACGCATCTGGACCCTAAAAATTCAGACAAGGTCAAAGCCGAATACGACAAAAGAAAAAATCCGATCAAAGGAAAATATTCTTGGGCTTTTGATGAAAACTTTTCGATTTTCACATCTGATTTATCTGGAAAA
Source organism: Pseudobdellovibrionaceae bacterium (assembly GCA_043728555.1). Lineage (GTDB taxonomy): Bacteria > Bdellovibrionota > Bdellovibrionia > Bdellovibrionales > Bdellovibrionaceae > Pseudobdellovibrio. The sequence continues at coordinate 728 of JAYTMM010000080.1, read as the reverse complement.
AATTTGAAACAACTGACCAAAGAAAAAGGTTATAATGCTGAAGGTTCGTATTCACCTGATGGCAAACACATCGCTTTTGCTTCGAATCGGAATGCCTACAACAGAACTTTGAACGATGACGATAAAAAATTTCTAGCTCGTGATGCTTCGTATTTCATGGATATCTACATCATGGATGCCGATGGTAAAAATGTACATCAATTAACAAATACATTGGGGTATGATGGCGGTCCCTTTTTCTCGGCTGACGGCAAAAAAATCACTTGGCGCCGGTTTACTCCTGACGGATCCAAAGCTGAAATTTACACGATGAATGTTGATGGTACGGATCAAAAACAAATTACAAAATTAAATTCAATGTCGTGGGCTCCTTTTTTTCATCCATCGGGTGATTATATCATTTTTGCAACTGCTGTTTTAGGCTTTGCAAATTTTGAATTATTTATTGTCGACAGTTTAGGAACGCAAAAACCAGTGCGTGTGACTTTTTCAGAGGGCTTTGATGGACTGGGCAGTTTTTCTCCGGATGGGCAGACTTTAACATGGAGTCATCGAAACGAAAAAGGCGAAAGCCAAATTTATTTGGCTAAATGGGATGATGCCTTAGCCCGAAAATTATTAAATTTGCCTACTGTAAAGAATAATTTACTAAATTTATCATTTGAAATTACAGAAAAAGATGCTAAATCCATCGTTTCATATCTAGCCTCTCCCGAATTCAAAGGTCG
>JAYTMM010000079.1:0-11423 GCA_043728555.1 Pseudobdellovibrionaceae bacterium | reverse complement strand
AACTGCATAGTATTTTGTGGCAGCTTCATAAACTTCGGATTTTTCTTTTTTTGTGAGCTCGAAATCGTCTGCTATATTCAATTTTCGAACGGCTTCATCTAAAGCCTTTTTTTGTAAAGATCCTAACTGCGAATAACTGTGCAGATAATCTGATTTTAATGATTTTTTAAACTTAACGTCGCCAATCCAATCTGTTTCATTTTTTATTTTTTTGATCGTATCAATCGGAATTACAAAATATTTAAAACTGTCCGCCAGATTTATATTTGGCCTGACAACTTCAAGCGTTTTTAAAATTTGATACGAACAATTATCGCTGAAAAAATAATATGGAGCCTTGGCGTTTTCCATTTCCAAAAGATGATCAATTAAAAAATCAACTTCTGATTCTGTAAAGTTTAAATTGTATTCCCAAATATCACGGCCATCTAAATTAATATAATCACGAATTTTTTGATGATACGGCAGCATCGCAAAACGCCCCGGATAAAATCCGGCCAAACCTTTCAGTGCATACAAAACACTACCACTGGCATCTGTTTCTGCAGAATAGTCGATTCCATAATCGATCAAATCTTTGTTTTGTGTATTTTCAGGATTTATTAATTTTAAAAAAGTATGTCCAAAACTTGATGAAGCGTTACCTAAATCAGAGGCCGCAAAAATAATAGAAACACGTTTTGAATTTAATTTTTTTTTCCACTCTGCACGTTCTGAGCATGGTAAAATGTCTTCTGTTGAAATGCCTAATTCTTGATTTAACCATTTGGCACGAGCTGCATAATGACATTGCGGATGTCGTTTTAATTTCTGCGTAAGTAGTTCTGATTCAGAATACAAAGCCTGAATCGTTGTTAAAATTTCAGATTCTGGCGAAACATTGCCTTTTTCGTTCAGAAAAAAACCCTGCCTAAAAGCTGAAGAATAATTTCCTAATACGGATTTCTCGTAGTGACCCAATTTAATCCATTGTGGATCTTGCCAAAGCTTTTTTTGCATTGCGGTCTGCGTGTATTTTTCGACGTTTGAAACAGAAAAACCCCACATCAGTGAGGCTTTTCCGATAATCAGTATTGTTACTAATAATTTTTTGAAACTACTTTTTAAACTATGTTCCTGAGCATACATTTGCAATAGCAGCAGACTTCATATTATTTACGAAGTCAACGGCCGTTGTTTTTGAAGCTGGCATAATTGTTTTGAAATTAGATTGAGCCTTTGTATTAAATGAAGTGATTTGATCTTGCGACATACAACCATTTAAAGCTGCTAATGTTGATAATTTTTCGCCATGGCCTTGTGCCATCTCACGCATTAAATCTGCTTGGTTAACTTCAACAAAATATTGAATTTGTTTATCGTTTTGAACGATACCGCTTGCCGAACAACCTGATGTGCCAAAAGTAATGCCAAAAGTTTGCGAACCGAATGTTCCATTCGTAGTTACTGCGAATAACTGCATTAACTTTGTATTTGATTTAATTAACATGCCACCTAAACCGCAACCTGCATCAGCAGCCATTGCAGAAGTACCCACTAACATCGCCATTGAAACAGTTACTAAAATCTTTTTTAACATAAAAATCCTCCGTGTTGGTTTTTTGTTTTCTTAGTTTATATGAAATATCAGTCAATCCAAGCTTAAGATTCATCAATTAAAATATACCAAGACCTTGGCCCAGAAAATGCTTTATGCAATTACGCCGACAAGAAAACCAAGGAGAAATATTATGCTACGTTATTCTGAATTTAAATTTCCATATCAATATTTTCATCTCAATTTCGAATTTGAACCTACGGGCTATTTTAAATCACTTGATTGGGATTTTCTGTGTATAAATATAAATTTAATCGCTTGTGAATACAAAGCTGAAATTCAAGCTCTTGTCATGATGGACACCCATGTTCATATTTTGTTCCGGATTTCGGATTCAAAAGAAAATTTTTTTGCAGATGCTTTGCTAAAAAAATTAAGAATTCAAGACGCGGACAACAGCCTTGTTGAACCGATCAAACATCAAACTCAATACATAAATACGTATCGCTATATTTACAGAAACCCTGTAGATGCCAACGTTATTGAAAAATGTGAAAATTACCACTACAGTTCATTGTCAGGGCTTTTGGGGCAATCTGTTTTAAGATTAAATGTTTTTGATCAAATGGGCCTAATTCAAAATCCAATGAAAATAATCAAATGGCTAAATCAAAATGATCAGGCGCTTAAGTATTCTCAACTCAAAGATTTACGCCAGCCCAGTTCGCTTTCAAGATAATTTTTCAGATCTGTTTTTTGTGATTCGATTTGCTGCGCAGATAATTTTAATTCAGATTTAAAAATTTCTGCAATATCATTTATTTTTGAAAGCCCATGATCTTTTTCAGCTAATACTAAAGGAACACGTCTAGAATAAAAGTCAGTCACATTTAAACACATCGTCGTATGAATGGCTTGATAAGCCTCAAGCTGTAAATAATTATCAGTGTAACCGAATCGATCTAAAATAATTTTAGCTTCAGCTCCGTAACGCTCGGCTAATTTTTTTTCGAGTTCTGAATTTGCGTACTGAACCGCATTTTCAAATTCGTCTGTCGTTGTATATTTATTTAACGATTTTGTTGTTTCACATTTTGATAACATCGATTTTTTTTCAAACGGGAAAAACTTTAAACACTGATCAACAATTTGTTCAGACATCAGTCTGTATGTTGTGTATTTTCCACCCGCAACAAAAGTAAATCCGCGATCGTCGTGTTTAATCGTATGTTCACGGCTGGTTTTGCCTTCGTTATCAGATTCGTCTTTCACAAGCGGACGGACTCCGACATAGCTTGAAATAATATCCTGTGGTTTTAAATCAGCACCTGGAAAATATTGATTTGCGACCTCTAATAAATATCTGACGTCTTCAGCTGTGACTTTTGCGTCCACAGGATTACCCGCAAAATCCGTATCGGTCGTTCCGACAATCACCATTTCGTGTCTGGGAATTGCAAAAACGATGCGTGTGCTTTTTTCGGCGGCCATAACGACAGCGCTTGATAATGGAATACGTTCTTTTGAAAACGTCAGATGAATTCCCTTTGTCGGACGCAATAATTTTTTCCAATCACTGACGAAGGTTTCCCCAACCAGATCTGTCCATGGGCCAACAGTTGAAATCACGTGATGTGCTTTGATTTCAAATTTTTCGTTGGTGATTTGATCAATGGCTTCGATCGACGAAATTTTATTATTTTCTAGGTTTGATTTATCGGCCTTGACGTAATTCACACAAATCGCATTGTGTTGGTTCGCTGAACGCAATGTTTCATGAACCAATCGATCGTCATCCATATAAGCATCTGAATAAACATAAGATCCCAAAAGATCTTTTGTATTCAGGATCGGCATTCTGTTTTTTGATTCGTCAGCATTTAAACGTTCATGCAATTCTGGAGCTTGAAACAAAGCCAGTGCATCATACAGAATCATACCCAAGCCCATTAAGAACATTCCGACACGGCTTGATTTATACAATGGGATCATGAACCGAAGGGGGTGAACTAAATGAGGAGCAATTTCAAATAATTTTGTACGCTCATTCAAAGCTTCGAAAACCAAGTGAAACTCTTTATTTTCAAGATATCTGATTCCGCCATGAACAAGTTTGCTGGATTTGGACGATGTTCCCGAAGCAAAGTCGCTGGCTTCAATCAAACCGACTTTTAATCCACGCATAGATGCATCCCTGGCAACGCCTGCGCCTGTAATACCACCACCAATAATCAGCAAATCAAATTTTTGTGATTTTAGCTTTTTGATATTTTCTGTTCGTGTTACATATGAAAAATTTTTCATTTTGTTGTTTTGGCCCAAATCATAGGTTCTTTGATTTTTTGAAATAAAATTGGTTTTTCAAATTCTAGTTGCTGAACACTTTCAGGAAAAATAACTTGTTGAAAATGTTTATCTCGCGAAAGTTTATAGGCAATGTCCACTAATTCAGATTTAATTTTTAAATCATCTGCCAAAATATATTCAATCCACAGTGTTTGCGTTTGTGCTTGAAAAAATAAAAGAGGTTGTCCTAAAAAAAATCCACAGATTTTATTTTCTGAATTTTTGCCAACAAAGCTCCATCCTAATTTTAAATAATGTTCTAACGCTTCTTTGCGAAATCGTGATTCCCAAATTGCAATCATGCGCTCCATATCATCAGGAACTTCTGTTTTTAATTGAGCTTCGGCGTACGTATAAATATTTTCCAGATCTTCAGTCTGGGCGATCTGGTATGTTGTGCCATTATTCATAGACAACAGGTTATTTCAGCTCTTAATATAAAACAACTATGAATTATAAAAATTTTCCCAATGAGTACTGGATGCTGATTGAAAAAACTATTTTTGATCTACGACAAAATTCTGATCAAAAATTATTTGCGGCCTTTGATGCCGACGGCACGTTGTGGGACACAGACCTTGGTGAAAATTTTTTTCAATATCAAATAGAACATAAACATATTCCTTTGCCCACGGAGCCTTATCAAGAATATCTTGATAAAAAAATTATTAACAATGACCCCAGATCTGCGTATGTTTGGTTAGCTGAAATTAATGATGGTCAATCGATTGAACAAGTTCGAAGCTGGGCTGATAAAGCGTTTTTAGAAATTGTACCGAAACCTATTTTTTCAGAACAAAAAAAACTGATTGATTTGTTTTTGAAAAATAATATTGAAATTTTTATTGTAACGGCATCAATCAAATGGGCCGTCGAACCTGGGGCTCGCGCTTTGGGATTAAAAAACGAAAATGTAATAGGTGTTGAAACCGAAATCGCAAATGGAACAGTGACAAAAAAACCCGTTTTGCCGATCACCTATCGCCAAGGAAAAATCGAAGCCTTATTGAAACACACAAACGGAATTTATCCTTTTTTCGCTAGTGGAAATTCATCAGGTGACATAGAATTATTAGAATCTGCAACTCATATTAAATTGGCCGTCAGCGCTGCCAGTCGCGATGAAAAATTATTTAAATCTGAAAAAGAATTAACAGACATCGCCATCGAAAAAAAATGGCTTACACATAGGTTTATATGATATGAAAATAGCAGATTTTTTCCGCACAATGTGCGTCGTTTTGATTGGTATAGCCATTGGACTTATTTCATATAAAAAACTCAAATACCGAACCGAGCAAAAAGCTATTATTGAAACAAATGCACTCGCTGTTAAAAAATTTCTGTTAAAATATAAAAAACCTGCACGAGTTGAAGTCCAAAATTTTGTCAAAGATGAGAAAACTCGCTTCAAAAAAGATATCCAAGATATCAAACAACTTAAAATATTTTTAGATCAAAATTCAAATTTTTATGTCGAGATGCAATTGTTCACTGACGAAAATGACCCCAAGGCTCCGTTGGTCGTGCAGTGTAGGTTTTTAGATCTTAAATCTAAAAACCTACTCCAAGAACAAAGCATAAACCTATTTTAAAATTTTCCGACAACGGCTTCAATCTCAGAAACTTCTTTAGGAACGCCTGCGGTTAAAACTTCACAGCCCTTTTCAGTGACTAAAATATTATCTTCGATACGCACACCGATGCCACGATATTCTTCTGGCGCTGATTTATCTCCTGCAGGAATATACAAACCTGGTTCAATTGTAAAAACCATACCTGCTTCAATCGGGCGAGCCTCGCCTTTGATAAAATATAATCCTGCATCGTGAACATCCATACCTAACCAGTGACCAATACCATGTGGATAATATTTTTTATATTCAAGCGAAGAAATCACGTCTTCTTTGCGTCCGCTGACCAAGTCCAAATCAAGCATTAATTGCGTCAGCATGTCCGTGCCCATCGCATGCAGATCTTTAAAATAAATTCCGGGCTTTACTGAATTAATAATGTCTTTTTGAATTTTCAAAACACCTTCGTAAACTTTTTTCTGAGCCACCGAAAATTTTCCATTCACAGGATATGTTCTGGTGATATCACCAGAATAAAAATTATATTCGCAACCTGCATCGATTAATAATAATTCGCCATTTTCGCAAATTTGATCATTAAAATTATAATGTAATGTCGTCGCATTATTGCCACTGGCAACGATGAAGCCGTAACCTTCGCGGGCAGATCCATTTTTATAAAATTCGTTCGTCATCAGACCTTGAATTTGTCGTTCAGAAATTCCGGGTTTTGTTGATCTCATTGCTAATAAATGCGCTGCGGCTGATATTTCACAAGCTTTGCGTTGGTTGCGCAAATCGTCTTCGTTTTTCTTTAAACGAAATTCACCCAAGAAAGTATCTGCGTCTTTGATTGTTAATAAACCGTAACCGCTTCGACCATACACGCGCTTCAAATCTAATAATAAATTTTGCACAATTTCATCAGCGTGTTTATTTTTAAATAAACGGTAATAAACTTCATCAAAACCTTTTAATAATTCAACAGATTTTTTTGAGAAATCAGAAACTGGATAAACTTCGTCAAAACCAAATTCTTTTTTTGCACCTTCTGGACCAAAACGGAAGCCATCCCATGTTTCACGTTCCATGTTTTTTTCACGTACAAATAAAATAGATTGTGGTTTTTCACCAGGTCGCAAAATCAAAAAACTTTCAGGCTCTTCAAAACCCGTCAAATAATACATATTTGAATCTTGACGATACGGATAATGTACGTCGTCATTGCGAATTAATTCTGGATGCGAAGCTACAATCAAAGCTGAACCCGGTGACATAGATTTTAAAACACGTTCGCGTCGTCGTTTAAAAATTTCAATGTTCTCTGTCGGTTTTCTGTGAACTTGCGCCATGATTGCCTCGTCGTTGTATATTAATATATTATATTTTTTATAGACCGTATTTATCGGCCATCTTCTTGATTTGATTGTAACCTAATTCAGCACCTTTAGCCATTGTTTCGCGACGTTGATCGAACCCGTCAATACCTACATCAGAAATATCAATTTCAATCAACTCATCGATGCCTATATTCTTTTTGGCCAGCTGTGCTGCGGCTGCAACCCAGACCTGATTTTCAACAGATTCTAATGATTTCACAAAAGGCTTCACATTTTTAGAACTTAAAACATTAATTAATATAATTTTTTGTACGCCTGTTGATTTTAATTGTTGAATCAGCACAGATAAATCAGTCATCAACGCCGTGCTTTGACCGTAAGGCTTTGCAAGCCCTGGTGAAGACACACAGAAAGGTAAAAACTGGTCGACATGACCTCGATTTAACAAATAAACATTTTGCGATTTCAAATTGATCGACGGACAAACAAACGAAGTTTTCATATCCGACACAGATTTTTTAGCAAAAACAGTTTGTAAAAATTCGTCAGATTTATCTAAAGATTTAAATTTTGACATTTCCCATTCAACTTCGTTCGAAGATAAATTTTGCGCATAAATTGCTCCTATCACGGCACCCCATTCGATACCTGCGACGCTGACGATCGGAAATTTATATTTTTGCATCTCTTTTAATACACCTACATGCGCCCATGTTCGCGCGCCACCACCTGAAAAAATAATTCCGAAATTTGGTACGGCCTTGTGGGAACCAACTGGAACAATCGGTGGCGTTGCTTCAGGCGGAATTTTAACCTCTGGCACAGGATCAGAATTTTTTATTTCTGGGATTTTTGTTTCAATACTTTTCGTCGCAGCTTTTTCTGGAACAGACTTTTTTTGCGTGTGTTGACAAGAAAAAATAAATACCATGGCGATGCCGATGACTAATTTCATTTTACATTTCTCCCATAAATAAAAAATTCCAGATTGCCCTCTTTCCCAAGGACAGCGCTTTCAAAATAATCTGAAACATCGCCAAAATGATCGTGAAATAATTTTTTGATTTTAATTTCAATTTCTGCGTAAACTTTTTTATTTTTAACGATGCCATTTTTATCTAAATTTTCAGGGCCACATTCAAACTGTGGCTTTACCAGAAACAGATAGCTGCCGCTATTTTTTAATAGTTCTGAAATATTGGGAATTACATGAATTAATGAAATAAACGACACATCACAAACAATCAGATCAAATTTTTCGGTCGGAACCGCATTCATAAATTTAATGTCTGTGTTCACATTTTTAACATTTAATTTTTCAAAATATGTCACTTTTGGATTTAATTTAATTTTTTCATGCAGTTGGTTTTCACCAACGTCGAATCCGACAACTTTTTCGGCACCAGATTGCAAACAGCAATCCGAAAAACCGCCGGTCGATTGCCCAACATCTAAAATAGTTTTATTTATTAAATTAAATTTTAATTTATTCAAAGCTGCTTCAAGCTTTAATCCTGCACGCGATACATATTTTAAAATGTCTTGATCTTGAATCTGAATATTGTCAGATTCAGAAACGTCATGGCTCGATTTAGTGATTATCTTTTGATTCACTAAAATATTTTTGTTTTGAATCAAATCTTGCGCTTTTGTTCTGGATTCAATATTTTTAAATTGCACTAAATATTGATCCAGCCGCATTTATTTGACTCTGCTCATGTTGAATTGAATAATTTTTTTAAGAAATTCTGAGTCAGTTGCGTCAGCAGCCAACGCAGAATATTCAGCCAATTTTTCTTTTGTTTTTTCCGTACCCAGAATTTTTAGATAACTTTTATGATCTTGAGCGCCGTCTAGACCGTCCAACAAATCATCTTTGATTTGAAAGGCTAGGCCCAAATGATCAGAAAATATTTTTAGTTTCTGTGTATCAAGTATGTCACAGAAAATGGCAGCGCCTGTGACGGCAACAGAAATTAAATCTCCCGTTTTTCGTCGGTGGATATTTTCTAATTGAGTCAAATTTGTTTCTGAGTTTGATTTCATGTCCAAAACTTGGCCTGCAATCATTCCATTTGCGCCGATGAGTTCTGAGAATATATTTATGACTTGAATTTTTAGTTCGGCAGAATTCTGCGCATCTGCTGCAAGACATTGAAAGGCTTGTGACTGCAAAGCATCACCTGCCAAAAGTGCAATGTCGTCACCGAACTTTTTATGATTCGTAGGTTGCCCACGACGAAAATCATCGTTATCCATGCACGGCAGATCATCATGAATTAAAGAGTAGGTGTGAACAAATTCGCAGGCTAGCGCCAATGACATTATTTTTTTGGGATCAATACTATATGTCTTAGCAACTAAATACGATAAGAATGGCCGAAAGCGTTTGCCGCCTGAATCAAAAGAATATTTCATGCTTTGCCATAAAACTTCAGGGCACTGATTTTGAATATTCAAAAAATAATTTTCTGAATATTCAAAGAATAGTTTTTTAAAATCTTGATATTCTTTTTCTAATCCAATAAACACAAATTAATCCTTTAGCCTAATCTTCGGTATTAAAATCTTCTTTGATCGCTTTTCCGTTTTCATCAAAGCCAACTAATTTTTTAACTTGCGCTTCAGCTTTTGTCAGTTGCGTTTGACATTCGCGAGTCAATTTAACGCCTTCTTCGAAAAGCTTCATTGAATCGTCCAATGACAATTCACCCTTTTCCATTTTTTGCACAATTTCTTCGAGGCGATTTAATTTTTTTTCAAAATCCATAACAACTTCCTTTTTTTAAATTCCTTTAATCTTTTTTTAATTTTGTAATTTCTAAAATTTGCGCACGAACATCACCATCAGCCAGCCTGATATCTAATATGTCGTTTGCTTTTATTTGTTTAATCGATTTAACAACTTTGTCTTTAATTTTTGAAATACTGTAACCACGATCAACAACTTGCAACGGGCTTAATGAATGGGCCAATGATTTTAAATTATTAAGTCTATAAAATTGATCGGAAATTTTTTGGTTAATTTTATTTTGCAATTTTAAATTCAGATTTTTAATGTCGGCACGTTTATTTTGAATGACTTGCGCTGGTGTAATTAATCTGTTTTTTAAAATTTCGGTATCTTTTTGTAAATTATTTATTCTGGAATAAATTGAACCTTCAAGGCGCATAAATAATTCATCATTTCGTTGGATTAAATCCTGCAATCGCTTTTTAGGGTCAACTAATCTGCGTGAATAAAAAATTAATTTTTGCTTTTGAATATTCACACTTTTGATCATTGAATTTTTTAATGACCTGTCAAACATTGAAATTCGTTGAATCAGATCATTTGTATTTTTAGAAACTAATTCTGCCGCTGCCGACGGCGTTGGTGCACGCAAATCAGAAACAAAATCACAAATTGTAAAATCAATTTCATGACCTACAGCGGATATCACAGGAATTTCACAAGCTGCAATTAACCGTGCAAGTTTTTCGTCATTAAAACACCACATGTCTTCGATCGAACCACCGCCACGACCAATAATAATCACGTCGGGATTTAACCGCTGCGCTGCTAAAAATGCTTCGCAAATTTTGGGCGCCGCCGCGGCACCTTGAACAATCGTCGGCACAACGGTGACCTCGACAGATTTTGCACGTCGACGCATAATATTTAAAATGTCTTGAATGGCTGCACCCGTTGGCGAAGTCACAACAGCGATCGATTGCGGCAAGGCAGGAATTTGTTTTTTTCTGGCTGAGTCAAACAAGCCTTCGGCTTTTAATTTTTCTTTTAATTGTTCAAATTGTTTTTGCAATGCTCCGGCGCCGACGGGCTCCATCGATTCACAGGCAATTTGATAACTGCCGCGCGGTTCGTAAACAGTGATGCGTCCGCGAATCAGGACTTCAAGGCCATCATGTGGTTTAAATTTTAATTTTGAATTGAATCCCCGAAACATCACGGCACTGATTTGAGATTTAGAATCTTTCAATGAAAAATAAAAATGCCCTGATGAATGTGGTTTAAAATTTGAAATTTCAGCCTGCAACCAAATCACTGGCAACTGACCTTCGATCATATTACGAATATGCGAATTCAATTGTTCGACAGAATAAATTTGTGCAGCGGCTTCTGACATAGAAGCAAAGTTAAATTACAACCAGATATTTTGCAATGACCAAAGGCCACCGACATAGAACGACAAAGTCGCAATGCCGCGGTGACGTTCAAACTGGGCGCACTGTTCAGGCATTTTATTTTTTGCCAGCGCCAACAGATATGGAACTTCAAGCACAATCATCATGACTAGACCATAAAAAAATACTAAAAATGGAAAATAAAAATCTAATTTTGTTATCATGCATATTATTTCGGTACTAATTTTAATTACTTGAGTCTGGTTACACATTTAGCTGTGTAGACTTTTTTAAAAATATGGTCTATACTGATTTTGGGGGTTCTTAGACGTAAAACTCATCGAAAATAAACCTTACAAGCATATATTTGGGGACCGTCCCTGACAATGGTGTGCAAGCTCACCTCGTAGTGAGAAGCCTAAAGTTGTTATATAGTCACCCACCTTGCAAACAAGAGGTTTATCTTTCAGAGTGGTCTATGGGCCTTTTTTTATTTTT
>JAYTMM010000078.1:0-15034 GCA_043728555.1 Pseudobdellovibrionaceae bacterium | reverse complement strand
TTGAAATCTGTACCATACCTTGATGAACTAAAGCAATTTGTTGTCCAAATTAGTTGGTGTTTATATTCGATTAAGTGTTCCAAATGTGTCGAAGATTCTTAATTTGATACACAAATCGTCACCTCTATGGAATGACGCCCGAAACGTATCAAACAGTTAGACACGCCAAAAAATAAGTAAATTGGGGGTTTTTACAGCAAATTTAATTTAAAAGGCCTTAACATTCGGCCACGAATTTGCTAATTTATTTTCAAGTCAAATTTGAAATATAAAAATGGTTCCGTAGCTCAGTTGGATAGAGCATCTCCCTTCTAAGGAGAGGGTCGTTCGTTCGAATCGAACCGGAATCACCATTTGCCAGCATAGGCGCACTTCATTTCATCTATTCAATGATTTTATATTTTTGATCGTACAGCGCATTCTGCTCACTGTAATTTCCATTCAATGTCGGCAGAATATCTGTCACCAAGGGATCATATAAATCAAAATAAATGACTTCACGCAGTTGACTGCTATTTGAAACAAAGCGGTGCGGTATCATATTGTTAAACAATAACATTTCGCCTGCAACTGGCTGATACGACAATTTTGCTTCACACTGCATCCATTCATAATGAAAATGATCGTCCAGCGGCACCAATACTCTGTGCAACAAATGATGTACATGATATCGATCGATATGAAAATTTGATGTTATACCTTGGCTAACGTACAAAGTTTCTTTAAATAATTTTAAATGTGGCGTGTGTTTTTTGATATAATCCAAAATGATTTTACTTTGAATTTCTTTAAGCACCCAGTCGCCCCAAACCGGAACGGTCGAATCTTTGTACTGGATACTGTTTTTCAATTCTTGAACATCAAAGCTGTGAATTTTTTGATATAAAAAGGGATAATTCATATACCTATGTTAACAATGTTTTTCAACTTGTCTACGCATCATATTTACACCTGTCGCCATTTCGATTTGCTGAACCAATTCGGTTTCGTATTCCGTAGCCAACGACACCGCCACACCGTTGCGGCCTGCGCGTCCCGTTCGCCCGATACGATGAATATAAATTTCAACGCTTGATGGTAAATCAAAATTAATAACCAGCTGTAAAATATCAATGTCAATGCCTCGAGCCGCAACATCCGTTGCTACTAATACTTGTATTTGGCCTTTACGAAACGCATTGGTTGCCGAGTCCCTGACAGGTTGTTTTAAATCGGCATGCAAAATTGCAGATGTTATTTTTTCTTGCTTAAGTCTTTCACCGATCTGATCAACGGCCGCTTTGGTTCTGCAAAAAATCAAAGTGCTTTTTGAGGGGTGCTGTTTTAAAATTAGCATCAAGGTTTCAATTTTTTCTGGCTTTTCAGCGGCATAAATAAACTGGTCAATTTTTAATTTATTTTCATCAGTGTCTTTAACGGTGATACGTACTGGATTATTTTGATACCTTTGACTGAGTTCGCTGATGCCTTCGGGAAAAGTCGCAGAGAAAAAAATAGTTTGTCTGGATTTCGGCAGCAGATCCATGATCGATTTTATTTCTTCAGCAAAAGCATCATCCAGAAGTCTGTCAGCTTCATCCAAAACAACCATTTTTAAATTTTCAGTTTTAAAATTTTTATTTTTAAAATGTTCCAGTGTTCTGCCGGGGGTTCCAACAATCAGATGTACACCGGCAGACAAGTTTTGTAGTTGTTCAGCCATCGGTCTGCCGCCAATCAGTTGGCAGATTTTAAAATCACGCATGTATTTTGAAAATATCTGAACTTGTTTTAAAACTTGATCACATAATTCGCGGGTCGGACACAAAATCAAGGCTTGTGGAATATTGTTTTTAATTTCTATTCTTTGTAAAATCGGAATGACAAAGGCCGCGGTTTTTCCGCTGCCGGTTTTTGATTGACCGATCAAATCCTGTCCAGCCAGCAATAACGGAATACATTCAGATTGAACTTCAGTCATCTTTATATACTGACGTTCTGAGATCACCTGCATAATTTCAGTATGCAGACTTAAATTATCAAATTTCATTTCTCTCCTTCTAATGAAAGCAAGCTCAGAACACTACGGATACAAATATGTCATACAATGCACAGACCCACCAAAGTCAATTGACTGACCCGAAATCTGAATCACTTTATAACCTAACTTTTCATAAATTTTAACGGCTTTTGAATCTTCGGCTACGCCGAACTTTGGAATAAAAATTGTTTTTCCGATTAAAATTGAATTTGTATAGCTTGGAAATATATTTTGCGGACGAAATTTATTAACCATTTTTGCATTGGCCACAATTCGTGTTACATTAAAACCTTTTTCTGAAATTATTTTTGCGATTTGATCTAAAGTTTTATTGATCTTTAAATTGGTCGATGAAGCCACGACAACGTAGTTATCCGATAAAAAACGGATGTACATATCAACATGCCCCGTTCCTTCAAGCTCATGCAGTACGCGCGGCAACCAAACCACTTCTTTGGCCGCCATTTTATTTAAAAAAACATCTTCGAATTCAGCTTTTTTGTTTTCAAACTCAGTTTTTGAAAAACCTGCGACCAAATTATTTTCAATCGCTGCGACAGAGACGTACAATCGTCCCGATTCATCACTTAATAGATTCCCACCTTCAAGATTTAAATTTATTTTTTCTAGAGGTAACTTTAAAGCTTTGGCCAGCAAAGTTTGATCTTTGAAATAATCTACGCCATCGCGGTTATAATTAAAAATTAGACTTTTTGAATTTCCCGCTTGGTCAACAAAGGCCACCGGACTGTAATCCCGCGTCCAGATGCTGTCACCATATGTTACTGATTTGATGAATTTAATATTTTTCAAGTTGTAATCAGGTTTAAATTTTAAAACGAAGTTATTAATTTCTGTTTTGGTGCGTTCATCATAAATCATTAATACTAATTCAGAATCAGGTGTGTTTAATAAAAACTCTTTTAAAATTTGAAAACGAATTGAAATCAACGGTTCTTTGTAATCAATAAACGATAGAACTAATTTCTTGGGCTGCTCTGTGTGTTCAATAAAAAGACCTGTGGCACTCTGAACTTTATTTTTTCGAACTTTACTAACTGCGAATATCGCTTCGCACTGCTTTGTCCCAGCATGAGACATTGTGGCCAGCACTGTGAACACTATATAAATCAATAAACTCATTTTTTTCATCATAGACTTCATTCAGCAATTCATTAGCCACTCAGAAAACTATATACGCTTTCTGAGTTCTATTTGTTTCTATGTTTTTGACAGCTGAGCAGAAATTGGCATTTCGTTTTTAAGGTTACAGGGGTCTTGTTTTTAAATTTTCGCAGTGAAAGTTCCAAGTTGGAACTGGATTTTTGAAATGAATTTTAAAATAATTATTTTTTTCAATAGACAACTTTAAATTAATCGCTGATAGTAATTCTATTCTATATGAAAGGAGAATACGAACATGAAACAAAATACTCATCACACGCAAAAATTGGTTTTAACAACTGACGCAGGCTTATTTTCAATCGACTGTGCTTATTCTCCTTCGACCATATTTATTATGCCGACGGCGCAACAAGCCTTCTAGATTAGCCGAACAGCTTCTTAAAAAATCCGACAATCAAATAAATCTACGAATCAGAAATTGATTTTGTTTTTAATTTTATTATTAAAAATCAATTTCTGATTCAAAAAAAATAACGTCGTTACGACGACAAGGATATTTACAATGAAAAATTTAAGCCAACGCTATTTACGTTCTTACAATTTGTGGGAACAGCAAAATCACGAAGAACTTTATGAAATTTTATCTGAATTCGAAAATATTTATTATGCTATTAAAAGATATCTGAATTTAAGTCTATATTTCATAAATTTCGCTTCAAAAAAAATAATTAAATACAGTTATTTATTTTTGAAAGCCTTATTGAACGAACCAACATTAAAACGTCATATCGCTCCAGAATTGCTGGCCGAAGACGTTTCAACACATTACAAAAACGGGTTTCATTTCTGAAACCCGTTAATTGTTTTCGTATTAGTGTCAGATATTTATACGCCCCGTTCTGATATGTGCCAATATGATCTCAACAGTTCGGCGACAACGGACTAGACCATTATTTTTGATATTTTTCGATTTTTATATTTTATTTAATTGTATAACACTACACTTATGTTTGGGGATATAAACGACATGAACGTGGGGTTGTATGATGCAATTTATTGTTTTTACGAAAGCACTTGCTTTATCTATTTTAAATTATTTAAAACTCAGTACTAAAACTAAAATTATTTTAAGTGCTCTGTTATTTGTCAGCATCGGAAATATCGCATTTACGAATTGCTCGTCAGTAACAAAATTCAATAAGGTTATTCCCATCAATTTAAAATCGAGTGCACCAGAATTTATTGGCTGTGGCCCCGAAATCCCACAACAGTGTATTTCTCCGAATGGATTAGGTTTCCAATTTTGTGATTCCAACGGAGTTGGTCTGAAATGTACTGCGACCAGCTGTAACCCTGGATTTCATTTGGCTGGCGATATCTGTGTCGCCAACACATGCGTAGCTGGTACAACAGCAGTCTGTTCAACAAATTTAGGTAGCGGTAATCAAACATGTAATTCAAATGGCACCGGATTCAACGCTTGCGTTTTGAATTCTTGCATCGCTGGTTATTATTTATTAAATGGCCAGTGCGTTTCAAATACGTGCACTGTTAATGCTGTTCAATCTTGTTCTGTAAATAATGGAAACGGCAATCAAACATGCGTTGCAAATCAATCTGGAAACGCTTGGGGTTCGTGCGTTCCTGCAACTTGTAATTCAGGTTATGTACTATACCAAGGTCAGTGTATATCTGGCGTGTGCGCACCTACTGCAACATCATCATGTACTTTTGGTAACGGATCAGGAATCAAAACATGTTCAGCTCAGGCACTGTGGTCAACATGCCAACTGAATTCGTGTGATGCGGGTTATGTTTTAAATAATGGAATTTGTATTGCGCAATCCTGCACACCAAATTCTGTCAGCAATTGTGTATTTGGAAATGGTTCTGGTACAAAAACGTGTTCCACAGATGGCTTAAGCTACGGTGCCTGTTTGCTATCATCATGTGATTCAGGATTCAATTTACAAAATGGCCAGTGTGTCGCAAATTTATGTACGGCAAATACTGTGACTTCTTGCCTTGGTTTGAATGGGTCCGGCAATCAAACGTGCAACAACACTGGCAGCGGTTATGGTTCATGTCAGTTAAACACATGCTCAGTAGGATATACTTTGCAAAATGGCGTCTGTGTCGCGCAATCTTGTGTGCCATTAACAATGTCGAATTGCTCTGCCAATAATGGCGCCGGAGTAAAAATGTGTTCTAACGACGGATTAAGTTACGGCGCGTGTTTATTATCATCATGTGATTCAGGATTTAATTTACAAAATGGTCAATGCGTTGCAAATGCGTGTACTCCGAACAACGTTGCAGCTTGTACAGGTGTGAATGGCACTGGTGTAAAAACTTGTAACAACGTCGGTACAGGTTACGGATCATGTCAGCTGAACACGTGCTCCGCTGGATTTACTTTGCAAAATGGTTTGTGTGTCGCGCAATCTTGTTCTCCAAATTCAACAGCGGCTTGTTCTGACAACAATGGCACTGGATTAAAAACGTGTGCGGCTGATGGCATGAGCTATGGCACGTGTACATTATCAGCGTGTTCATCTGGATTTAATTTACAAAATGGTCAATGTGTTGCAAATGCGTGTTCACCAAATTCATCGGCAGCGTGTACAGTTTCAAATTATGGTATAGGAACAAAACAGTGTAATCCTGTCGGTTCAGGTTTTGGTGCGTGTAATATTACGTCATGCCAAAGTGGTTTTTACTTTTCAAACGGAATATGCAACGTTCAATCTTGTGTTCCGAACTCATCGGCTTCTTGCAGTGAAAATAATGGCAACGGAAATAAAACATGTGATGCCAATGGCGCAAGTTATGGATCGTGCACGATCACAAGTTGCAACGCCGGATTTTATCAAGTCGGAAATACTTGCGTTGCACAAACTTGTTCACCTTGGAGCACGTCATCATGTGGAATTACAAACGGTACCGGCTCAATGCAGTGCTGGTCAAACGGTGCAGCATGGGGACAATGTAATTTAGTTTCGTGTGCTGCTGGATACCACAATGTGGGTGGCGCATGTCAGCCAGACGCCTTCCAATGGAGAACTTATCAATATGGCGCCGGTGAAGCGATTTACGGCGGTGAATTATATTATCCGCATATTATTTACTGCAATGATGAAACTACAGGTACATCATGGAACTTTGATATGAATAAATGTGGCGTACCCGAAGGATACCCATCGCAACACGACAGATGTTGGTGGAGTAATCATCCAAATCAAGCCAACAATAATTTGGTTCATTGGTGTCGCTAAGTAATTCGACAGCGGACAGAGTTTTTACTTATTGCCTCTGATTGATTCAAACAAAATCACAGAGGCACACGACGACACATTCAAAGAATTCGACATGCCTTGCACAGGCAAATGAATTCTGTGATCGCTGAGATTTAAAAGCTCTTCGCTGACACCGGTCATTTCGTTACCGAAAATAAAACACACTGGTTTTTTTGTGTAATCTATTTTTCGGTAATCCACAGAATCATGGCAAATTTCAACAGAAATAATTTGCGTGTTTTCTGATTTTAATTTCTGGATGCAATCAACACCCGATTCAATAATTTCATGAGGCACCCAATTCTCAGATCCTTTGGATGCTTTCAAAGCTTTTCTGGCGACCGCATTTTTTCCGTCAATGATAAAAAGTTTTTTTACAAGCGTCACATCACACAAACGTAAAATCGCACCCAGATTATAACCGTTATTAATTTTATCTAAAATTACATAGACGTCATTTCGCTTCATCGTCAAAAAATCATGGCGGTTGATTTTTGTTTGTCTAATTTCGCTGGTTTTTTTTTGTAAAATGCGGCCTTCGTCGGTAGTCATAGAAAACACCTTAAATTTTATGTTACAAAAATGCAAATATTCAGTTACGATGTGTTCTTAAATAAACAAAAGGATTTTAAAATGAAATGCCCTTGCCAATCTAATCTTGATTTTGAAAAATGCTGCGAGCCTTTGTTAAAAGGTCAAAAATTTGCGACCACAGCTGAACAGCTCATGCGTTCGCGTTACACAGCTTATGTGAATGCAAATATTGATTACCTGAAAGAAACTTTAGCTCCTGAATCACAACATGACTTTGATGCAAAATCTGCAAAGCAATGGGCCAAACAAGCCGTCTGGAAGGGTCTAAAAATTAATTCGACTAAATTAGGCACCGAGAAAGACACAACAGGTATTGTTGAATTCACAGCGACATACAAACAAGGTTCTGAAACTTTGGATCACCACGAAGTATCAACATTCAAAAAAGAAAATGATAAATGGTATTTTATCGACGGAGAATCACACACTCACAAAGAAGGCGAAGCCCACGGGCATCACCATGAAAAACCACAAACAGTTGTTCGCGATCAACCAAAGATCGGCCGCAATGACCCTTGCACGTGTGGGAGTGGCAAAAAATATAAAAAATGTTGTGGCGTTGACGCTTAAACAACAAGCGCCTTAATTTATCGAATTGTATTCTGTTCAAAGTCAGTGACAATTTATTTTTCACTTTTGGCCAGCTCAGCTGTAGGCTCATTCAAGTTAATTTTATTAGCTTGCAGCTGGAACAGTCCTTGCTTTGTAGTCTTTGACTGAGGGGACTATGATTTTCAACCGCTTAACGCTTTTACCTTTATTCTTTTTTTTGATTTTAACGTCATGTTATAAATCAAATTTGGCTGATCTTGAAAATCAAAAAGAACCCGACAAAACGCAACCTCTTCAAAAACCTGCACCCACACAAAAAACACCAGACACTGCAAAACCAACAGTGACAACGACAGTTCCACAAAGAGAACCTGAAACAACATCACCTGCGCCGACAAAGCACAATACGACCACGGTTTCACCAACAACGACACATTCCCCAACTGTTCGAACAAATCCATCAAAACCTATTGAACCCCTAATTTTAAATCCTGAGGTTACCACGGTTTCACTTAAAACCGATTTTGAACCACTAGCTTGGGAGAAATTTAATCGCGAGGTTCCGAAAGCAGCACTTTGGACCAAAATGATTTATGAAATTATTGAAAAGCAGGCGCCAGATATTTTAAGTCAAAATGCAGCGGATGATGTCGAAATTTTTTGCCCGAAATACAGAACTCTGAATGACCACCAACGAGAAAATTTTTGGGCGCAACTGTTCGTTAGTATTGCAAAATTTGAAAGCGGCTGGCACGCGACATCTTCGGTTGTCGAAACAAAAATGAATTCCAGAGATTCCGTCACGGGACTCCATGTCGCCAGTGAAGGACTTTTGCAATTATCCTATCAGGATGAAAAAAATTACGGTTTGAAATGTGGTTTTAATTGGACCGCCGACAAAAAATACAAACAGCGTGACGAACGAAAAACGATTTTAGATCCCTATAAAAATTTAAACTGTGGTATTCAAATTTTTGCCAATCAACTGCGACGCTTCAGACGCATCGTTGTTCCCGACAGCAGACAGCTGTACTGGGCTGTGATTTATAATGGTCGGTATAACAAAATCAAAGAAATATCAGAGATCACAAAATCACTCAGCTTTTGTAAATAAATGTGATATACATATTTACATATGATATTGCAAAAACCAAAAATTCCAAAAAAATACCAGCCACCAGGTTTTGAAATTTTGCACGAAGACGTTGATTTGATTGTTGGCCACAAGGCCGCTGACATTTTAACTGTTGCTGCCCTTTGGGAAAAAACCAATACCGTTCACGAATCGCTGAATACGTACGTTCGCAAGGGCAATCCACATTCAAAAAAATGCGTCTATGTTGTTCACAGGTTAGATCAGGCCACGTCCGGAGTTTTGATTTTTGCAAAAACGGAAAAAGTTCAAAATTATTTAAAAGACAACTGGTCATCGACCACAAAAATGTATTACGCCATTGTTCACGGTAAACTCGATAAAAAAAATGGCCTGATCGAAAGTTACCTGACCGAAGACGAAGATTACGTCATGCATTCAACGACAGATCCAGAAAAAGGGAAACTGGCAAAAACAGAATATGATGTAGTTTTTGAAACTTCATATTTCAGTGTTTTAAAAATTAATTTACTGACAGGTAAAAAAAATCAGATCCGTGTGCATTTGGCAGATTTAGGTCACCCGATTGTTGGTGATCAAAAATACGGTAAAGACAAAACGTCTAAACATAAAAATTTATTGCTACATGCGTTTTCAATCAGTTTCACGCATCCATTCAAACAACAAATCATGCGCGCACAAGCTGATGTTCCAGATTATTTTAACAAAGTTGTTGAATATAAATACTGATTATTTTTTGTATTATTTTGCTAAGAAAATATAGGGAATAGCCACATATAAGGTCAGATCGCGAATCAAATAAAACATAAAAATACCGATGGCTACTTTAATGCCATACTTTTTAATTTTATCTTTGCACAGTGTAACCAGCTTCATGGACAAAACATAACTGAGTGACTGATTTATGACAATTTAAAAAAGTTATGCCGTCATCATGATTTGCGTTAAATGTAGACAAAACCGTCGAATAGAATTGTAATACGACAATATAAACGAACGGAGATTTTATGAAACTTGAATGGGTTAGCTTTATTTTTTTCACCATTGCTGCAATTTTTCATGTCTTATTTTTTGTGATGGAATCCATTCTTTTTCAAAAGCCAAACGGTTATAAAATATTTAAATTAAAAGAATCTGACCATTTACCCGTAAAAATTTGGGCTTTGAACCAAGGCTTTTATAATTTGTTTTTAGCGATTGGTATGTTCATTGGCCTGTATTTCGTGATCATTGGTCGCCGTGAAGCCGCAGGAATTCTGGTCAGCTTTTGTGGCTTGTCGATGATGGGTGCTGGTCTGGTTTTATTTTTTTCTGCTCCGCAATTGCGTCGCGGAGCATGGGTCCAAATGCTTGCGCCCGCTTTAGGTTTTATATTCCTAGCTTCGCATATTTTTAAAATGTAAATTTAAGCTGTAAATAATTAATAGTAACTGGACCTTCCGCTAGATAAAAATTTTATTTTCTGCTGCTAAATACCGATAGGTCAATGTGGCTCAAAGTAATAAAAAACAAATCTTAAAGAATATCTTATACGCCTGCCAAATCAGTGCCTTCATAAGTTTTATACTGATGATTACAAATTTATTTTTGAATCAAGATTTCATTTTCAGTCCACTCAAAAATACGGACACTGACATCAGTTTGCATATCAATAAAGTAAAAGCTTCTTTACAGCTTTTAGCTGCGCTAAAAGCTAAAATTGGAAACCTGCCGTCGACAGGGCTGATCAGCGAATACAACACACTTTCAAATGCTTTTAATGCGAATGTCGCCGAAATAAATCAGATTGAAAGCCTGCGGACAAATGTCGAACTGAAAAACAAAATTATTGCAGCACACAACACATCGTTGATTTTCGTAGACCAGATCCAAAAACAAATTTCAGGTTTCAATAAAAAAAATACAGCTACTAAAAATAGTGAAGATTATTTAATTCAATATGCCGAAATTAAAACTGAACCGCTGAGGCATTTAAATTCGCCCACGTTTCAGTTTTTTTGCTTGCTGGCTATTTTCTCAATCACCAGTTTATTTTCATTTGTTTTTAATTATTTATGGCAAAATCAAATTCAAGCCGAAGTTTTTGATATAGACGCAAAATTAAAAACATTTACTAGCGTTATTGATAATATGTCCGAAGGTGTTGTGGTCACAAATCCGAATGGTTTTTTTACGTACTACAATCAGGCCGCTTTGGATATTATTGGAACAGAAGTCAAAGATGTTCATTACCAAAGTTCAATTGATCTGTTAGGTTTTTATAATTCCGAACAGCAAAAAATAAATAAAAATAAAATCTTATTTTATTCGGCTTTAAAAAAAGAAACTCTGACGGACCAAGAAATATTCGTGCAAAACAACAGAAACCCCGAAGGTATCTATATTTCTGCATCCAGCGGTTTTTTTTCGAATCAGCGCGGCGAAACCGCAGGTTCTGTTGTTGTTATGAAAAATGTGACTCATAAAAAAGATTTAGAAAAATTATGGCTCAAAGAAAAAGAATCAGCCATCGAAGGCTCCAGAAAAAAATCAGATTTTTTAGCCTCGATGAGCCACGAAATACGAACTCCTATGAACGGCATCATCGGTCTGACGACATTACTGAAAGAAACGTCGCTGAACAGCGAACAGAGCGATTACGTGGGCACTGTACAAAGATCAGCACAGTCGCTGTTATCATTAATCAATGATATTTTGGATCATTCAAAAATCGAAGCCGGCAAAGTTGATTTAATACCTGCCAATTTTAATTTAAAATTATTGATTAAAGATATCTGTGAAAATTTTAAATTTATCTGCGCTGAAAAAAATATTCAGATGGTCTGCCATTACCCCGAATCAGCGGGCGAATATTATTTGGCAGACGCCAACAGACTTCGCCAAATTTTGATGAATTTGATAGGCAACGCCGTTAAATTTACAACACAAGGCGCAGTTGAATTAAAATTAAATATAAACACAGCTAACCAAAAAATTAAATTCGAAATCACAGATACAGGTACGGGCATGGAACCGCACGAAGTTGAACGTTTATTTCAACGCTTTTTTCAAACAAAATCGGGCATAAAATTTGGCGGCACAGGTTTAGGCCTTAGTATTTCAAAACAATTAGTGGATCTGATGCAAGGTGAAATCGGCGTTAACAGTACGGTCAACGTGGGATCGACATTTTGGTTTGAAATTTCAATGCCTGTTGGCACACAACCCGCTCATGAAAATCAACAGCTGACGCTGACGAATCTGGAAAATATTTTCACAGGAAAAATTCTGGTTGCTGAAGACAACATTGTAAATCAAAAAGTCGTTTCGCAGTATTTAAAAAAATTAGGATTCACGGTCGATATCGCCAACAACGGAGCCGAAGCGGTTTCACTGTTTCAAACTGAAAAATATGATCTTATTTTTATGGATTGTCAGATGCCTGTTATGACTGGTTATCAAGCGACACAAAATATTTTGCAACTGCAATCTAACCGTTCAAATTGCGTACCGATTGTTGCCCTCACCGCCGAAGGCACTAGCGGCGAAAAAGCAAAATGTTTTGCGGCTGGCATGAACGATTTTTTAAATAAGCCACTGATCTTTGAACAGCTGGCAACACTGTTATTAAAATATTTCAAGTCTGCGCCAGTACAAATTAATGATCAACGAGATCAGAAAAAATACAAAAACAATCTTGAAATTTATAAACTGGCTGAAATTAAAGTTGGCGAACAACTTTTGCTGGAAATTTTATTTGAAGATTACCAGTCTTCAGCACGACAATTAATTAATGCTATGAAATCAGCACTACAGACAGATAACAAAACCGAAATTTCTGAAGCTGCCCATACACTGAAATCTGCCAGCGCAACACTTAGCGCCATGACCGTAAGTGAAATCTGTCAAAAACTGGAAAACTTATCGACAGATACTGCGAACTCTAATTATGAAATATTGCTTAGTCAGCTCGAAATAGAATACAATAAATCTATTGATGATGTTCAAAAAATTATTTTTGAAATTCAAAATCAACAGAAAGCTTCGGCATGAAAAAAATATTAATTGTTGATGATCAAAAAACAATTCTTATCACCTTAGAAGCCATTTTAAAACAACATGGCTATCATGTTTTTTCGGCAACAAATTCGATGGATGCTTTTGACAAATTTAATTCTGAACACATTGATTTAGTCATCACAGATGCTGTTATGCCTTTGGGATCCAGCGGCTATACGCTGATCACCAGCATTCGTAGCGCGCAAAAAAATAATCACGTGCCTATTATCATGCTGACAGGCAAACGTGAAAAAGCCGATGTCGAAAAGGCCCTCACGGCCGGCGCCGATGATTATATTGTAAAACCTATTGATCCAGATATTTTGTCTACGAAAATTAAAAATTTAATTGATAAATCGACGACGCACATTGAATTCATCGAAGCGCCCGTTAACGCCGTTGCAAATGTTATTACAAAAACTGAGATTATTTCGATGTCAGAAATTGAAATTAAATTGATAACGAATATTCAAATGTCACCAGGACAGATTTACAAAATTACTGGCGAATTTTTCAAATCCCTGGGCCTAGATTCCGTGAATACACGAGTAGCAACATGTGAAAAATTTTCTGACAGTCAATTTAAAATTGCCACTCATTTTGTAGGACTTACAGACAAAGAACTTTCCCAAATCCGTATGTGGATTAGAAAACGTCTGCTCGGTTCGTAAATGCAGCCAGCAACACAATCAACATTAACCGTTTTTGAAATTTTAAATTTAAATCGCAGTTCGCAAAATTTGCGAACATTGCACAAAGCTATCGGAGATAGTTTTTTATTTGAACACAATACGCTTTACAAAAATATCCGAATTGAATTTTTAAAATTTGGTTACAGTTTTACGACCGAAGATTTTTGCCATTACGTAGCTATGCCATTTTTGTCGTTGCCAGAAATTTTAAAACAAAAAAAAGTTCCTTATTTTGACAATACGACCCCGTTGCAATTAATTGAAAAAGCTCATCCTCAAAAATTTAGATGCGAAGAAATTATTAAACCAAAAACAAATCATATGCTGCATGAAAGCAGTCATTGTTTGGCCGAAGAATATTTAAAAAAAATAGCTCTCAAAATTGATTTTTTATCAAAAGAACAAAACTTAACTTTGCAGATGATTATGGCTGAATCATTTGCAAATACTGTTGAATCTGTTTGTAATTACTGGAACACTACAGCAGAACAGCGTTTGCTTTTTGAAATGAATTCCTATGTGATTCACTATAAAAAAATCAGCCAGGCGCTGTCAGAAACGATCGATCTGATGGGAATCAAAAATACTTTCGCGTTCATTTATATTTCCTATTTATGTTCAAACTGTTTGTTGAATGAAATTTCGCAAAATCAATTCACAAAATTAGTTCAATCATTTTTTGATTCGGATATTTCTGAAATTATTTTAAAAAATAAAAGCTGTTTAAAAATTTTCAATCACGCTTTTGAGCTCAGTATGGATTTCAGATTACAAACCACAGGGTTTTACTGCCAGATGGCGGGCCTGAAAGCCGATTTATTTAAACTGGTTGATATCGATTTGGTCATGCTGATGACAAAGACCCGAACAGTTCAAAACTTTCTGAGTCAATCTGAGCATTTGATGTCAAATATAGTGCGCAAATAATCAGCTATAAAAATAATATTCTTTACAACATTCACCCCGAAATCATAGAAGCATTCATCGACAAAAAAATTCAATAATTCTGAGGGGGATTTATGAAGCGCATTTTTAATTTGATCACTTTAGTTGTGGTCAGTGCATTTTTAATCAATTGCAAACCGACACAAACCACAAATTCGATATCTGCCACAAAAAATTCTGCAATTATTAACGGAATCCCCGTTAAAGCAGATCAAGTTTTATCAAAATCTGTTGTTGGCTTGTTAATGAATTATGAATTTTCAGCGGGTAATAAATTCTGGATACAAGGTTGCACGGGATCTGTTTTAAACCAAAAATTTATTTTAACAGCTGCACATTGTGTGAATGGTTCGCCAGCTGCTGACCTTGCGATTCATTTTTCATTGAATAGTTTTTCATTTGATAAACAGTTTGACCCAAAGACTCGAATTACAGATCTTGAAAAATTCTTTACTGTTCGCAAAGTTAAATCTTATCTGCAACATCCGCTGTATGATGGCTCTGGAAAACATGATCTGGCTTTGATTTTATTAGACTCAGATATTCCTGCGGATGCGGTCCCCGTTCAAATTTTACCAGACCAATTTATTGATCTGGTAAACAATCAAACAACATTTGAAAAACAAAATGTAGATGTTGTGTTAATGGGTTTTGGCCT
>JAYTMM010000077.1:0-2548 GCA_043728555.1 Pseudobdellovibrionaceae bacterium | reverse complement strand
AGAATCTGACGACATGTTCAGTGAAGTTGGATTCGTCATTGATTTATTCGAATCTGAAGGCGACACCAAAGACGCCAGCGTTATCACAATTCGCGCGTGCAAAGCCGATATGCTTGAAGAATACAAAGGCTGGGCAACGGACGAAGGCCATTAAAAACTGACTTTCTGTGGCTACTGTCATCATTTTAGCCATACATCAGAACTAAAAATTGCGAGGCTTGATCTTAGGTGGCACAGGCTTCGCATAAAACATGCCTGTGACTTTAACATTAACCACAGGCCATAAAATGAAAATAGTATTTTTAGCACTTTTAAGCTTAGTCTCGATCAACACATATGCTGCAAAATGGAAGTACTCGTCAATTTCTTGTGATAATTCTGCCGCCGAACTGCAGCTGCAAAAAAAAGCGAATGAAAATCATTTTATAATTACATATCCAAACAAAAAAGTGATTGAGTTTCAAACTGTAAGAATCATTCCGAAAAGCTTAAAAAAAGAAACAGAACGATATTTTTATAATTACGATCAAATAAATTCTGAAAATATTCAGATGAATCAGATCAATTTAAAATTTAAACCTTTAACGGAAATTATCACAAATATTGAAAAATCTGAATCCTCAAAGCCGTTCAGTTATCGCATGAGCTTTGGAATTGACTCTTTACTCATTCAATCAGAAATTACAATTGAAAATAACAAAGCACATTGCCAAACAAAATACCAAAGCTTGTAAATTTATTAACAATTTCATCTGATATTCAGTGAATTAAATTTTATTTTGACGTAGACTTTTAAAATTGAAAACATACCAGATCCGACTTGCCCCTGACCAAGATTTAAAATTACAAATTTTAAATCTTTGCACTGAAAAAAATATTTCAGCAGGAGTTGTTTTGTCTTCGGTTGGATCGTTAAAGACTGCAAATTTACGTTTTTCAGATCAAAAAAATGGAACTGTTTTAACTGGGCCATTTGAAATTTTATTATTGAACGGAACTGTTTCAAAAAATGGATTGCATTTGCATATTTCAGTTTCTGATGAAACAGGAAAAACTATCGGTGGCCATTTATTAGATAGCTGTTTAATTCACACAACCTGCGAATTGGTCATCGGTGAACTTACAGATACAATTTTTAGTCGCGAATTAGATCCTTTAACAAATTATATGGAATTGAAAATTAAATGACATTGATATCAGCGCACCAAATTACAAAAACGTTTTCGACAAAAACTTTATTTCGCAAAATTTCATTTGCAATCGACGACGGTCAACGCATTGGCCTGATCGGTCCGAACGGCGCTGGCAAATCCACGTTGTTAAGTATTTTATCAAAAAAAATGGATCCAGATGAGGGTAAAATTTCTTTCTCGAACAGTTTACGTTTGGGCCATTTGATCCAACAGCCCGTCTTTACTGAAGACGAAACAATTTACGAAGCGATGATGTCGAAAGCCGAAGACGAATACGACGGCGAAACAATAGCATTGTGTTACGAATTAATTACGAAATTAGATTTAGATCAACAACCCGACAAAGAATTTGCCAAGGTCTCATCATTATCTGGTGGTTGGCGCAAACGCGTGGCTCTGGCGCGTGAATTGATGACGAAACCCAATTTGATGCTTTTGGATGAACCAACGAATCATTTGGATGTTCACAGTATTTTGTGGCTGGAAGAATTTATTCAAAAACAAAATGAAGTCGCATTTTTAATTATTACCCATGACCGCGCATTTTTACAAAATACGTGTAATGTGATTTTTGATTTAGATCCCCGAAATCCAGACGGCCTGATTAAATCTTATGGTGATTACATTCAGTTTTTAGAAACCAAATCAATGTTAATGGATGGCCAATTACGTTTGGAAGAAAAAAAACGCAACACCATGCTGATCGAAAAAAGCTGGCTGGCCCGTGGCCCGCAGGCGCGATTAACAAAACAAAAAGCGCGCATCAACCGCGCCCACGATCTGATCGAAGAAGTTGATCAGATTGAAAATAGAAATTTTGTCAAAAAAGTTGAATTCGATTTTGGTAAAAATCAAAACAGTCCAAAAAAATTAATTGAATTCGTCGAAGCTGGCAAGTCATTCGGTGAACGCAATTTATTTGCAAAATTAAACGGAATCATCAGACCCAAATCACGTATTGGCTTATTAGGCCGCAACGGTTGTGGAAAATCCACGTTGATTAAAGTTTTTATGGGCGAAGAATCCACATCAAGTGGCACTGCGTTTTTAAATCCAGATATTCAAGTTTGTTATTTCGAACAGGGCAAAGAAACCTTAGCCAAAGAAACGACTGTGATGAAAGTTGTTTGCCCCGAAGGTGATTACGTTCATTTACATGGAACACCTGTGTATGCCCGCAGTTATTTAAGCCGATTTTCATTCACAAATCAGCAAATGGATATGCCCGTGTCACAATTGTCGGGCGGCGAACAAAGCCGATTGCTGATTGCAAAGTTAATGTTGAATCCCGCACACGTTTTAATTCTGGACGAACCGACAAATGATTTAGATGTTGAAACATTAGATGTCTTGAC
>JAYTMM010000076.1:0-5351 GCA_043728555.1 Pseudobdellovibrionaceae bacterium | reverse complement strand
GGAATATCTGGCATATAATGATGCTTCATATGCCCCGGAGCCTCTTTCTTATCAGCAGCTTCGACCCAATTATACAAGGTTTCATTTTCATTTAAAGCTTCGATAATTTGCGATTTTAATATTGCACCTTTACGTAAAATTGAAATTTCCAAATTTTCACGAATTAATAACACTGTGGATTCTATCCCTATTTCACAACCCACATCAGCACAAGTGTCATTTTTATTTTTTAAAATAAAAATCGAATCACCGAATTCTTTTTGTACGTGTGCAGATTTAGTCGGGCTGGTTTTACCAAATTTATTGGCGCTGGGAGCCGCCAATGGAATATTTATTTTTTTTAAAAGCTGCAAGGCCAATTCATGGTTTGGAATTCGGACACCGACATTTTCTAAACCCGAAGTAATTAGATCAGAAATTTTTTCAGATTTTTTCATCACCAACGTCAATGGACCCGGCCAAAATTTTTTTGACAAAACATCGGCAACTAAATTCCACGAATGAAAACATGATTTCGCTTGTTCGACAGAATACGTGTGAACAATCAACGGATCAAAAAAGGGACGCTGTTTTGTTGAAAATATTTTTTTGATAGCATCCGAAGAATCAATGCGAGCGCCCAGACCATAGACGGTCTCGGTCGGAAAAGCGACGACATCACCATTTAATAATTTTTCACAAGCTAGGCTAAGGTCCGGCATATTTTTTTAAATTACACTGAAACTGAACTAAAGTTCAATGTATTAAATTGAGAAACTGACCGATACTATTCACATGATATCACTTTGGATAATTATCGGACTTATTATTTCAACAATCTCGGTTGCTACATTAGCTGCAGCATTTTCTGTTGTGGGACTTGGGGCGCTGTTTTCAGGAGCGATGCTGGCTGTTTTTGCAATGGCAGGCTCACTTGAATTTTCAAAATTTGTTTTAGCTGCATTTTTACATCAACGCTGGAACCATTTAAATAAAATATTCAGAAGCTATCTGGTATTTGCTATTGTCGTTTTAAGTTTAATTACATCAATGGGTATTTTTGGATTTTTGTCGGATGCTTATCAATCTGCATCAACAGCCATCGAATCTGAAAGCTTAAAATTACAGTATGAAAAAAATAAACAAAATGCGATCACCAATGAAATTGTACGACTAAACAGATCGATCGAAGAAATTCCTTTAACAAGAATTTCAAAAAAATTACGAGCTCGCAAAGACGCCGAGCCCATGATTTTAGAACTGAATCAAAAATTTGATGCTATTGAGAAAACAATATCAGAAATGAATTTAAAAGTTTTAGAAATCAAAAAGAAAGTCGGTCCACTGATTTATATATCAAAGGCTTTAAACACTGACATCGATAGCGTCGTCAAATATTTAATTCTGATTTTTGTTTTGGTATTCGATCCGTTGGCAATTTGTTTGGTGATTGCAACAACTCAGGCGATCGATTCCAGAAAAAACAAAATACATGTTGCAACTGATACTGCGGAAGAAAAAATCGAACCCCTTGCGGAACAAAAACTGGAAATAAAAACCAATGTGCCGGCTGTCAAATTTGAAACATCCGAACACAAAAATATCACGGAACCTGTCCGCGAACACAGCGAACTGATTCAAATGCGCTATAGTGATGATCCGAATTCAGTTGATACTGAAAATACAAAAAACAAAGTTGTGTAACAGAAATGTCAGCTGTTAAATTCCTTGAACGAAAAGGAGTTATTCAGTTTTTTGGCGCAGCCTTAGTCATTGCTCCGTTTGCAAATGCATTGATGTTTATTATCCTGCAAAAATCAAAAAATAATTTATTGTATCAACAGCTCAGTTTCTGGAAAGTATTAACCAGCGGAACGCCACTGCATTACGCCCTGGCCGTCTGCAGTTTTGCGATCGGCATCATTATGCTGCGCGGATCACAAAAAGCGTGGTCGTTTGTTCTGGGCTTATTAGGAGCACATATTTTAATTCAGTTGGTGCATTTGGGTGAAAATATCAGACAGAATTGGTTGTGGGGCGCATTTTTTGTCATCAACGCCGGAATTTTTGTTTTCATAGCCGATCAAATTGTTTTCAAATTAAAATTGCCTGAGAAAAAGAAAGATCTGCCATTAGCGACTCCGGCACTAGTTCAAAAGAAATTAGCCCGTGTTGAAATCGGCTTCAAGGATTTCGGCATCTGGGCGGAACTGGTCGAAGTGAATGCAGTTCATATCCAAGTTCGAAAGATCTCAAATCCACCGAAAGACATCCAAAACCGTTTTGTCGAATTCAGTTTTAAAAAAGGTGTCACACTAAAAGCCAAATATAAAATACATGACGATTCAAATTATTACTTTGAATTTGTGAATGTCAAAAATTCTGAATCCGTTGAATTGAATTCTTGGATTGAACGGAATGCCAGCTAACTGGAGCGAATCAGCATATTACATACATTAAATTAAATTTTTAAGACATCAATGACCGACATATAAACGAAGTGTCTTTCGATCGATATACGTCAAATTTCGTCGCATATCGATTTAGAAGGCAGTTTAATATAAATCCAAAATTTTTATTAAATATCGTCATCTGAATGCAGCTTCAACCGATAGTTGCAAATCGAAGCTGTCCCTTATCCACCGCGAATCAAATCATTTGGCGTCAGCTTGCTTAATGGTCGAAGCCCCCAATAGATTCCTAAAAAACTGATCGGGATTAAAATCACGCACAATCTGATCATCGCAATAAAATCAAACGTCACACCAATTTTAAAAATAAATTTCATTAACAATGTTGATGCTACCAAACTTAATAAAATACCTGAAGCCAACGACAATATTATCAAAACAGAAAACTGACGACGTACAATTTTAATAACATCATCATTCGGTAAACCCAGAATCTGAATCAAATTCATTTCAGTCAACCGATCGCGAATTTGTGTATTTAGTAAAATAATAAATACGAAAAGCCCCACAACCATCGATAAATAAGCCATCGCTTGTAATGCGAACGCCATTTGATCAATGAACACCAACGAACTTTCAACCGTCTGTTGCAAATTAATGATTGAAACGTTTGACAATTTTTCAACGACAGCTGATTGATACGGATCGATGTCTTCGGTTTTTATATTTGAAACAGATGATAAAAAAATCTGCGGAGCTTCTTCCAGAACTCCTGACTGAAATACAATGAAAAAATTGGGCTGAAAACTGGTCCAGCGAACTTGTCTGAATGAAGTGACCTTAGCTTTGATTTGCAAACCTTGCACATCGAACGTCATGATGTCGTTGATTTTGGCGCTGATACGTCCTGCATATTTTTTTTCTAAAGAAACTTCGGGCAAATGCGCTGGATCATCATTCGCAATAAAAACGGATTCATTCCATTGGCCCTCGGTGATTCTTTCCGAATCTTGCAATTTTAATTTATAGGTCAAATTGACTCCGCGATTTCGAAATCTGGCGTCTTCTTCTTGTTCGCGAGTTTGAAATTGTCCGGACGAATCAAAACGTTCATAATCCTCATCGTTTACTTTTAAAATGCGTGATCTGACCATCGGAGTGAATTCGAGCTGCTGACCAATTTTTGATTGCGTGATTTCTTTGAGCGTTTGAATTTGATCGGGCTGGATATCAAATAAAAATAATTTGGGAATTTTTGAAGCTGTTGAGGGTTTTATTTCTTCAAGGATCGAAGATTTAATATGCGGCAGCAAACACAATACCAAAATAGCCAGGCTCATGGTGATAAAAACCAGATCTGTGGATTGTTTTTTCGAATCAGACCCAACATCGCGTACCTGTTCAGCCAAGAAAATTTGAGTATAAAAAAATCTAGAATTTTGAACACTAACGATAATAAAAATTTAAAAATAAAAAATAACCCGATCAAACCAAAAGTAAATATTGAACCTGTTTGCAGCGATTGACTTTGAAAAACCGTCACTGACCAAAACAAAAAAACTGAAAAAAATAGCCATATCCAAAATAATTTATTTTTCTTTGTTTCTATGATTTGCGCTTGAAATAAGTCTTTGGGCGAGAGCTGAACCATTTCGATCATTAACGGAAAACTAATCAATTGCGGCACGCAAATACTGATCAGCAATGTGATCCAAAAGCTTTGAAAGTTAAATCCTAACTGAATGGGTAAATTAAATTTTAAAATCTGCGATTGAACAAACGGTAAACACACAACAGTTAGCGCTGCTGAAAGCAAAAATGAGAACATCGAAATAAGAGTATTTTTTATTATTTGGATTTGGATAACTTCAGAATTTTGCAGACCCAGTGTTTTATAAATAGCGATATTTTTTTTCTGATCAATAAATACCCAGCGCAGTAAATACCCACCGCACAAAAAACACAGACCCAACGCCACTAACGAAACCAAACCTAAATAATCAGTAAAATATTTAAGAACTTGATTGCCGCCTTCGGAATCCTGAGCGGCTGTTTCAAATTTAATTGTGGTGTCTTTAATTTGTGAACTTAATTTTTTTTGCGCAGCTTCTGATTCTGCGGGTGATCGCATTTTGTATAAGAACTGGTGACTGACAGTGCTGCCAATTTGCATCAGCTGTGTATCGTTTAAATATTTAAGCGGTATATAAACCACAGGAGCAAAGCCGCTTGGTCTGAATGCTTTGGTGGGGTCCTTTGTAATTGTATCAGCTATCTCAAATTCTGTTTGGCCTAATTTAATTTTCGAATCAGCTGTCAAATTCAAGGGGATTTTTAAATTTTTATCGATCCATATTTTTTTTGACATTGAGAATGCATTTTTATTTTGAAATTCATATTTTCCGTACAACGGATATTTCTCATCGATGGCTATCACTTGAACAAGGCGGGTCTTGTTGTCATTTGATAGCATTGCAAAAAAAGATTTTGTTTCTGATCGCACAGAATATTTAAATTCAGCTTCGAACGATTGCATTTCGTTGTCTGAAAAAATACGTCTGGCTGAAATTGATAAATCTCCGGCCATTGTTTCTTGAGCCTTTGATTTAGTTTGCATCACAAGACTTTGCTGAAAAATTTGCAGCAGTAAAAATCCAAAGATTCCAAAAGATAAATTAAAAACCAAAAAACTTTGAATTTTGAATTGGGCTTTAATTTCTTTGACAGAAAAAACCAGCAGTTTGAAAAAGTTTTTAAACATTTAAAAACTGACCCTGTTTTAAAATTAACTTTCGATCGCACTGATCCGCCAAGTTCATATCGTGCGTGACCAACAGAGTTGTTGTTTTTTGTTTTCGAACTTGTGTGAAAAATAAATCCATGACTTTTTTTCCAGTTTCAGTATCTAGATTTCCAGAGGGTTCATCCGCTAAAAGAAGTGAGGGTTTTGTAATCAGCGCG
>JAYTMM010000075.1:0-2880 GCA_043728555.1 Pseudobdellovibrionaceae bacterium | reverse complement strand
CCATTCACAACTGAAACACTCATTGCCATCATTTCAAATTTTTCTTTGCCATTGACGGGTTTTGATAATGAATTCATACGTAAACCAGCACGCTGATATGCGGTGTCAGCCAGTACTTCGGCCGATAAAAAGCCTTTGAATTTGTAATACGTATTTAACATTCCCATAATCGCAGCAGATTCTTTGCATTCTTGAATTTGCGCATCTTCAAGGCCTAACTCTTTTAATTCATTCGATGCAAAAGTAACAAGTGCTGTCCAATCCAAAGTTCTACCAATCGCCAAAGCATTCATAAAACGCTCGGTTGGATCAAGCGGAGAATCTTCCATAATTTTTTTAAAATTTAAAGTCAGATCACGAAACACCGAAGTTTCAGAATTTCCGAATTGAGTTTCAATGAACGCATCAATTTTTTCAGACATAGACATAAAGTCTCCTTTTTTTAGATAAAAAAATAGCTTCAATTTAATTGTAAGTTTTTAGACTTAATTTAAAAAACTGAAGCTATTTAATTTTTTTAAAATTCTTAAGTTCTAATTAACCGTTAATAGTCGCTTGACCTTTTTCCCAGTTACACGGGCAAAGCTCATCAGTTTGTAAAGCATCGATCGTGCGTAAAATTTCTTTGACGTTACGGCCAACGTTTAATCCGTTCACAGATACCCATTGAACCATACCGTCTGGATCAACAATGTATGTTGCGCGCAAAGGGATTTGTTCTGTCGGGTGTAACACGCCTAATGCGCCAGTTAATTCTTTTTTAACGTCAGCTAACATTGGGTATTCTAAGTTTGTAAGATCTGCGTGATGAGTTCTCCATGCTGCATGCACGAAATGAGAATCACAAGATACGCCAAATACTTTTGTATCGCGAGCTTTGAAATTTTTCATTTCTTTGTTGAATTCAGCTAATTCAGTTGGACATACGAATGTGAAATCCAATGGCCAAAAGAAAAATACTGACCAAGAACCTTTCATATCTGTGTTTGTGACTGTTTTGAATTCTTTGCCTTTTTCTAAAGACACGCAAGCCTGCATTGAGAACGTTGGGAACTTTTGTCCAATACCTAACATATATACTCCTTTGTATAAGTTAATTGTTTTGTTAAAATAAGAATAAGTTGAAATCTATATTAAATCAACTAATTATAGATAACATCTATAATGCTATTCGGGTTGTTAAACACAGTTTTTAATTTGTTCTCTATGAAACTCGAAGACTTGCAAGTTCGCAAACTTTTTGTAGTATAATGTCATGAATCAAACAGACTTGAAACTAGATCAGTTCAACTGGACTGATGTTGTAGCTCCATCGAAAGAAATTTTAGAGTCTTTGGCAATCAAGTACGGCCTTTCAAAAAAAATATTTATGAATTGCTTGGATCCTGATTATTTGCCTCATATTGAAACTTACGGGACAACGCAATTTGTTATTTTAAGATTTCCAGAGCCGGATTCAAAATTAAACGCAGATACAGTTCAAGAGCTAACAACGAAAGTCGCCATATTTATTAATCAAAATCATTTGACCAGTATTCATCGGGTGCAGCTTTCACAAATCGATGCGGTTAGTAAAAAAGCCAGAACATTACCTAAAGATCAAGCCAGCAGTTTTCATGTGTTGGCTCTTTTTTTTGAACAAGTTGCGGTCAGTTTTGATCAGCCACTGACCGAACTTGAGTTGAAAATGGAAATTTTTGAAGAAAAGATATTTCATTCAAAAAAAACAAAAACATTATTACAAGAAGGCTATTACATTAAACGTAAAGCGTCGGCCTATAAAAAAGTCATTAAATTTACTTTGGATGTTATGGCAAAATTAATAATAAATGGAGATTGTCCGCTGGGTTTATTACAAGGGACGAAAGACAAACTGGATCGCTGTTTATTTTATGCGGATGATATTTTTGAAAATGTGCAGGGATTATTAAATCTGCATATGTCGATAGAATCGCAAAGAACCAACGAGGCTTCGTTTCGAACAAATGAAATTGTTCGTGTATTGACTGTATTGTCGATTTTCTTTTTGCCGCTAAATTTTTTAGCTGGATTGTACGGAATGAATTTTGAACATATTCCGTTATTGAAAGACCATAATGGATTTTGGTATGCGGTCGGATTTATGATTTTGATTTGTGGTGGGTTGTTGACCTATGTTGGGCGTAAGGGGTGGTTAACTCCGCCGCCGAAAGAATAATTATCGTAAATTCCAGCCTTTTGAATTGTAATATTTTTTGATTGCATCAACTTTCCAACGACTTGCATCCGCGTGCAAGCCTCGACCGGGGTCTGATTGTAACATTTGAATATAGGCTTGAACATTTTCGCCGTTACCTTGCATTTTTTCTAAACGAAATCTTTTTTCAACAGCATCGGTATAGGCTTTTGTTGCGGCGGCAATTTCTTGGGGGTCTTTACTTTGCGAAGCCCAACGTGCAGAAACATATTCGATTTCTGAATATTGTCGGGCGCTGGGGGCGCTGCCTTGAGCTTGAATTTCTTTCAGATATTGATTCGTGGATTTTTTAAATAAATCAGTTGAAGCGGCAACGTCAGGTTTTACAGAATTTGATTTTAATTCGGCCAACAATCTGGATTTATTTGCAGAATCGCTTAAGCCTTCAACGACTTGTGAAACAGTCTGCGTGGTTTTTCCTGATCTTGCAATTTGTCCGGCTAGGCCACTTCGTAAAATCATGTCTGATTCATCGGCTGAAAAACCTGCGCCTTGTAAAATTTTAAGTTTAGCTTTTAATTCTTCGGGTGTGAATTGAAAATACCCTTTGTCAGGGCTTAATGCATGCGCCTGCATCAGTGCATCTTTTTCAACTTGTGTGATCGCACGTTCTGCTAAAATTGCTGTCGCTGCTTTACGTTCAG
>JAYTMM010000074.1:0-3660 GCA_043728555.1 Pseudobdellovibrionaceae bacterium | reverse complement strand
TTTTTACAGTCAGAATCAATTTTGATTTTAACGTGCGCACCGCTGATTATTTTATCTATTATACCGTGAATTTGCAGATTAGAAATGTGTGCTGAAATTTTAATTTCTGGCATATTTGTTGAAAAATAATTTAACTCGCTATCTTTCTGTATCTGCGTTTTTGCACCTGACATCTGAAATTTTAAATTTAATTGATCCACAACAATGGGAACTTCGGCTTCGTACTTTAGTCCTATTAAAACTTTTTCAAAGACAGAGTTTTGTAAAATACTTTGGTCGATGCCATTTAAAATAGATTCGCTTGTCAACGTCAGCTTTGATTGAATTTTAATATCTGAAGCGAAAATAGCCTGTGCAGAAAAAAACAAAACTAGACTTGAGTGCAGAATTCGATTTTCCGATAAAGACTTAACAATTTTGTACAATGTGCCCCCAAACCCTATAACTAGACTTTTCGGCAGGTTTTTGATTTTATGAAGCTTTTAAAAGGCTTTCAGGAAAAAATATTTATTCCAAAGCAACAAAAAACTGTAAAAGTTTTTTACAGGACTGCTATTGTTTTTTTTAGTGTCGTTTTTTTGATCTGTTTATTTGAAATCACGAAACTTAAATCTGAATATAACGTCAAACAATTTTTTCCCAAATCACACGCGCTGCTTGATCAAGAGCTTCGCGTGCGTCAAGAATTCAAGCTGGATGAAAAATCTTCGCTCATACTTTTGGTTTCACAGGTTAATCATCAAACATGGTTGAATCAAAAATCGTTTAACAAACTTAAAAAATTTACGTCTGATATTAAACAAATATCTGGCGTCAAAAAAATACTTTCATTAGATACCTTGCAGGGCTCTGTTGAAATTAAAAATGATTTGTACGTTGGCAATTTGTTTGATCACGCACCCGAATCTGAGTGGCAGAGTATTGCAAAAAATCAGCCTTTTGTGCGGCCATTTTTTTTATCGCAAAATCAGCTGCAAACATTAATCGCTGTTGAACTTTCCAAAAATGATGTTGTACAAATTGAAAACGTAAAAAAAGAAATCTTAAGAATTCAAAAACAGACCGGCTATTTCAACACTGTGTTCGCGGGTCTGCCGTCATTACAAAGCGAAGTTTCGCTTCTTTTAAAGAATGAGCTTTTACGATCGGTCGTATTTGGTTTTTTTATTTTTTCCTTCATTTTATTGCTCATTTTTCAAGGGTATTCTGGCCTACTGTTAACATTGATCAATTTAGTTTTTGTAAATGTCGTTTGTTTGGGTTTGTTGGCAATTTTTAAAATTCCGTTTGATATCTTATTGTCGACGCTGCCTGTTTTAATCAGTCTTGGTGTTATGTCTATGACGGTTCAAATTTTGATTCGTCATTCACAAATTCACAAAGATTCAACAAATGATATTAGCATAAGATTGGTTCAAATTTTGCAAACCTTGAAAGAGCTTTTTACAGAAAACGCACTCGTCAGCTTAACAACAATTCTAGGTTTTTTTATGTTAATGTCGTCTGATATTTTAATCATTAAAAAATATGGCGCAGTTGTTTCATGTTTAGTTTTTGTTTCGTGGCTGTTGACACAGCTGGCACTAATTCCATTAAGCTTGGCCTTGCCGCGGGTGCAAGTGCGTTCCTGGTTCAGTCAAAAAGCGTATTGGAGTTTATTCATATTCACGCAACGAAAGAGCATTTTGGCTTTGTCATTTGTTTTGATTGCGGTTTCGGTTTTCTCTATTTTTAAATTAAATTGGAATACACGTTTGTTTGATGATCTGCCCAAAAATAATTTGTCACGATTAAATACCGAAACCGTTGATCGCAGTTTTGGTGGAACTTTACCATTATCTGTTGTTATTTACGGTACTGAGAATATGTGGAAAGATCCTGCATGGATTTCACGATTGAATAAGTTGTCTGAAAAATTGCGGGGCCTTGAAACTATAGGCAGCAGTATTAGCATTGCAGACTTAATGAAGAAAACTGTTGCAAAAAATATGCGACTGCCTGCAACCACCCAAGAAACGGCTGAATCGCTTTTTTTATTTTCAATGTCTGAAAATGATCCAACAATTCCATTCTTGAATCCAAAAACACAAAGCGTGCGCATTGATTTAAAAATGAAGGATGCGCCCAGTTATCAAATTTTTTCTGATGAACATAAAATATCTACACTGGTTAAAAATTACTTTCCCCAACAAAAATTTGAAATTTCAGGGATGGCCGCATCTGTGCACAAAATGAATCGCGAAATGTCGCGCGATTTAATTTTTGGTTTTTGGCAATCCATTATTGCTATTGCAGTTTTTTTGGTTTTAGTTTTTCGTTCGTTGCGATGGACATTTGTAGCTTGTTTACCAAATTTAATACCGCCGCTTTTTTTAATTTCTGTTTTAGCAACAACGCAAACGGCGATCAAACCAAGTATCGCAATTATTTTTTCAATTGCAATTGGGCTTGCGTTTACGAACACAGTTTATGTATTAATGCGCTTGAAAAAAATGACAAAAAATAATTTGAACTACTTACCAATCAAAAAAACAA
This sequence comes from Pseudobdellovibrionaceae bacterium, assembly GCA_043728555.1. GTDB lineage: Bacteria > Bdellovibrionota > Bdellovibrionia > Bdellovibrionales > Bdellovibrionaceae > Pseudobdellovibrio. Next base: position 1,125 of record JAYTMM010000074.1, on the reverse strand, counting down.
TGCTGGTTGAAATGATTCCTTGTTTTTTATCAACACTGCTAGCAGCATCGGCGTTCATGGTTTTTTTATTTTCTTATTTTGATATGAATAAATTATTCGGAGCTTATATGATTGTTTCACTGGTAGCCGGTGCGTTCGGAGATCTGGTTTTCTTACCCGCTTTACTTGCGACATTTCCGCAGATTTTGTTGTCGAAAAAATCCGATCTTAAATCACCCGCTTTTATAATTGTGTTTTTGCTATTCGGTTCTCAAATGTTTGGCGCTGAAAATAAATTAACAGCAGATCAGATTTTTGAAAAATCAAAAAGTTTAATCGCAAGCAAAGACGACAGTGCCGATGTGGCAATGAAAATTATTGATACAGACGGTTCAACGAAAGTGCGACTTTTATCTATTCAAAGAAAAAAAACAAAAACGTCGAACATGACTTTAATTCGCTTATCAAAACCACTTGATTTAAAAGGCACAGCTTTATTAAGCAAAATTGAAAACGGCAATGAACAACAATGGATTTATTTGCCATCAACGAAACAAGCGCGCCGTGTTGTTGGCGCGAATAAAAAAGGAACTGTGTTGGGTTCAGAATTAAGCCCTCAAGATTTGGATTTTTCGACTTTAAAATCTGCGAAGGCAACGTTGTTAAAAACAATGAATTTTAAAAATCATAATTACGCATTGATTGAAATCAAATCAGCAAATAATGAAACCGAATATGCAAAAGCAATCGTATTAATATCGCTTGAAACCTATTTGCCGATGCGAGTTGAATATTACAATACAAAAAATCAAATTTTAAAACGAATTGAATTCGATCAGTATCAACTTTTTGGCGGAGTTCAGCGCGCTCAGTCAATTCGCATTAAGAATTTAGTGAACAAAAGAGGCACTGATTTAACTTTATCAAAAATAAAATCTAATACTGGACTTTCGGATGATCTCTTCTCGCAGCGCGCTCTAACAAAAGAGTAATTAGTTGAGGCTGTCGCCCCAAACATGATAAATTTACATTCTTATTTGTGCAGTATTTTTATCAATAATTCTGTACGTAAAATGAAAGGTTTTTCATGCGACATTATATTTCGGATCTTAAAAATTTTGTGGGCGAAACAATCGAATTAAAAGG
>JAYTMM010000073.1:0-1558 GCA_043728555.1 Pseudobdellovibrionaceae bacterium | reverse complement strand
CCATAGGCTGGCCCGTGGCTTTCGCCAAAACTTGTAAATTGAAACCGTTGACCAAATGTATTCGCTGACATAGTTGCTCCAATATATACCAAGCCTATCATTTATATAATTGTTGTCACCATTGATATAAGTGCCTAGTTGCGACACTTGTAAAAAACATGAACAGTTGTCTCAGTATGAAACAGTTTATATAGCGTTTGAGCGCGACTGAATATTGCAACAATACGATTACCTACATTTTTAAGACGGAGTATCTTGTGAAAAAAATATGGTTGTCGTTATTAATTCTCTCGCAAATTCAGAACGCATCGGCGTTAACCAAGGCTGCAGAGTCATTAATATATTACGAGACACAGGCCAATGCCGCGGCCGCACGAAGTCAGAAACCAGTCTTGATGCCACATTACCAAATTCCGCTCGAATTTGTTGGCGCCAATTTTTCAGATAAATTGTCAGAGAAAATTAAAAACAGCTTAATAATTTCAGTTAAAGGTAAAAAATATGTTCGCTGGATTCTAAACCCAGAAGATACAAAATGGTTTGCAGAAGTTGAAAATTATTTTAAAGAAAAACATAATTTGACGCTTAAAAAAAGATACTATTATACAGGATACCAAACAGCATCAAGATCGTACATTGTTGAAAATCCGCAGCATACAGTCCAATTTTCTGTAAAAAGTTCGACGAATGTGACTGGTGGTCTTTGGGCAAATAAAAAACAACCTGTCGGCGAAGCTGTTGATTCACGTCTGAACGCTGAATTTTTGGCCGAGATGCAAAAAGTTCTAAAATTTAAAAACATAATCATCATGGACGAACCTGCTATCTTAGAGATTCCAGCTATTGATCAGGCCGTTGTTATTCGCGACTTAGCAGATATAAATTCCGCAACGTCTGACAAAATATATTTGCCTGGTTTTTCGGTATTACATGAAAAGGTTGGAGCAGAAATCGCATTAAAAAATGGATCAAATGATCCATCTAAATTTTGGAATGAACATTATATTAAAGCGACAGGGAAAGCATTGGGTGAATTTGCAGCACGCACAGGAATGCAATTCGATTCTCCGCATTCTCAAAATTTTTTAGTCGAATTTGATAAAAGCATGAAACCCACGGGTCGCATTGTTTTCAGAGATCTTGCTGATTTGTATATAAGTAAAGATTTTATGACTGCGTTAAATTCAAATTCGACAGATTATTTTAAAAAGTTTTCGCAAAAAGATAATCTATTAAATGTAGTTGCTGCCGGATTTGGACCTTTGCACGGTAATAAATTTCCGAGCTGGATTAGCCAATACGATTATATGTCATGGAACGCAGATTTTTTTATTGAGTTCGAAAAAGAGTTTGCAAGAGTTTCAGGATTAGACTTAACTTCGTTTAAAATTGAAAATGGTCAGATGAATGGTTTGTATTTTAGCAACCAATATAAAGTCAAACAGAATGCCCAAACAGATTTTTTTTTGGGAAAATATGAAAACTGCAAAATCGCCGCGCGGAATATTTAATTGCGCCTACTTGTTTTAAAATTATGAAGGCGATTATACTTCAACAT
>JAYTMM010000072.1:0-2312 GCA_043728555.1 Pseudobdellovibrionaceae bacterium | reverse complement strand
AAAGAAATTAAAATTGAAATCACATACAAAGACAAACGAAAACCGATGACTGTGGATATTGTTTTTTACATGATCGATTACGATAGGCCACTGCCAATCCCCGGCGGTGCCGGTTGATTTCAAAAAAATTAAAATCTGAAAAAGCTTTTACGCTGATCGAAGTTGTTTTGGCCGTTGCCATTTTAGCATCGCTGTCAATTACAATCGCTTCGTCAATTTCACAAGCTTTAAAAGCAAAAAAGAAAATTCAAGCCGAAGTCAGTGATGTTTCAGGTTTGCGTGATACAATGAAAGTTTTGCGTGCCGATATTCACCAAGCCTATAATCATGTTGATTTCGAAAAAGAAATTACAGATCTAGTCAGTAAACCCAATCCACAACAAAATGTGGCGGCTGGACAAAACAATGGCCAACAACCAGCCCAACAACCGCCCACAAAACCTCGTGAAAATAAACGCGAAGATCCACGCACTGATTTTTGGGGCACAGAAAATAAATTAAATTTTGTAACAATGAACAATGGCCGCATCACAGCCAGCGATTTACAAGCTGATTTTGTCGAGGTCGGTTACGAATTAAAATCGTGCAGAAATTTATCAAAGCCCGAACAAAACAGCCAGTGTTTATATCGGCGTATTCAAAAAATTTTAGACAAAGACATCGAAAAAGGTGGCCTAGAAACTGTCATCTTAGAAAATGTTTCAGAATTTAGTTTAAGATATTTAGTCGAAGGCAAAGAAGATTGGGTCAAAGAATGGAAATCTTCTGGTGGAATGAACAATATACAGTCGAATGCACAATCCACCTCATCAGGTCGGTCGATTTTTCCGGACGCTGTCGAAGTCACACTTGCGATTGAACGTGAATTTGATTCTGGCACAGGTCTTAAGAAAAAAAAATATTCTTTGCAGTATGTTGTCCCCTTGCATTTTCCGAATAATTTAAAACCTGCAAATAATTCGCAACCCCAAAATGGAATTAACCCAACGGCACCGCCGCCAGTGGGAGGTTCGAAATGATTTTAATTATGATTTCTAAAATGTGCGAAAGATTAAAATACAACCCACTGAAACAAAAAAACAAAAAAGGCGTAGCCCTTTTATTAGCGATCACATCGATGATTTTAATGGTGTACATTGCCAGTGAAGTTTCTGTTGATTCAACGATTGAATACGCCGTGAATTCACAAGAAATTAATCGCATCAAAGCCTATTATGCGGCCCGTAACAGCGCGGGTATTGCGATGCTTCGAATTAAATTATTTCAACAAGCAAGCCAAATGCAATTACCCCCCGGTTTTGCGCAAGAACTTGATCAGATCTGGAAATTCCCATTTGCGTGGCCATTACCGATTGGCGACAAAGCCCTATCCGCTGAAAAAGATGCCCTGGGTGAAACTTTGAAAGCGGCTCTGTTTGATGGCCAATACGAACATTCAATTTCTGACGAAGGTTCAAAAATTGATATTAATGATTTAGCATCGCCGTCAAAAACATTGCGTGAAGTTACAAAAAAACAGCTGTTGAATATCTTTGAACAAAAAATAACTGGCGATGATAAATTTCGCGAACAATACCAGAATTATAAATTTTCAGAACTGGTCAATAAAATCACTGATTGGATGAGCGACGTCAACACATCGGCCAACGGCGGCGATAAACGCAGTCCATTTCAAGAACTCGGTGAAAATTATCCTCCGAACCGAGGTTTTCGAACCATTGATGAACTTCGTTTAATCCCTGGAATGAGTGAAGAATTTTTTACTCTATTATCACCACACATTACGATTTATGGAATGAAAGCCATCAACCCAAATATCGCAAGCACTATGGTTTTAAAAAGTTTAGACACTGGAATCACCGATGACGTTATCAAAGAAATTTTAAAACGCAGGGATAATCCGGACGAAGGCGGCCCGTTTAAGGGTGCAAGCGCTGACGAGTGCACCAAAGATTTTAAAACATTTATCGAAGGCCGCGGCGCCAGACTGCAACCCGAGTTCGATCAAATTCCATTTATTTGTGACAAAGTCATCAATTTCAGAATCCAAGCCACAGGACGATCAGGTTCAGGCAAAGGTGCTGTTCAGAAAAAAATAAATTTTGTGGTCATGGATATCAATCGTTCTGTCACACAAATCAAAAGTTTTATTGATAAAGAAAAAAAAGCTGCTGCTGGAAATCTACAACCTCAAATTGATCCAAAAACAGGTTTACCAATTCAACCCGCACAAGCTGGACCAACGTCTGCTACGCCAAAGCAAGAACCCCTTCCCAAAGGTCGGCCTCGTGTCGTATACTGGTCAGAGTATT
>JAYTMM010000071.1:0-2788 GCA_043728555.1 Pseudobdellovibrionaceae bacterium | reverse complement strand
TTATAAGAAATAAAATGAAGACTACAGCCAGCGGCCAATTTGAAAGCACCGAAAAGCAGATCTGCATCAAGGCAGATCTTTCATCGACTTTGTTAAAATCAATATCAACCAAAGCCTGATGTTGAGCTTTCACCGGCGACAATAACCTTAATGTTTTAAAAATTTGTTCGATGATCAATCTATACCTCCATAAATATCGTATCTAATTATTTTACCTTCGATAGCACCCGATGCGGGCAGCAAAGGATTGGCTGATACTGGACGCTTAACAACACAACGTTTGAATTTTTTAGATTCAATCGCAGCTTTTAAAACTGCCAGTGAATCTGCATCATCACCCACAAGGTTTTTAAACAAAACCATCTCTTGCTTAGGTAATGCAGATTTTTTCTTTTGTGGAAACATCGGATCGAAATAACAAACATCAAATACATCTGAAGTTGTTTTTAAAAAGTTTGCAGCTTCCGAAAAAATAAATTGAATTTTTTTTCTTAATTCGTCAGGGCTGTTTTGAAGCGCTTGATTTAATGCCAGAAACAACAATGGGTTTCGCTCCGTCGCAACCACAGAATATCCTAACTGAAATAAAAAAATTGTGTCGATACCCATGCCCGCCGACAGATCCAAAACCTTAAGGCCTTTTTTGCCAGCCCCAAGAGCTCTGGATAAAGGTTCTGAATTTATATTTGATTTAAATTTTTTGTAATTTTCTGAATCATTGTTAAAATCAATTTTTAATTTTCTATTTTCAGAATCTATAATTGTCGGGATATGTGAATCAAAAATGATTTTAATTTTTTGATCTAAACTTAAGTGTTCAGTTAAAAATAATTTCCACTGATCAGCAATTTCAGCATATTTTGAATCAACAATTTGCCACTCAATTAAAGAGTCCAATTAATTTTATTTCCTAAATACCAAATTTGCTCAATAAAAAACAATACAATCATCAATAAAAAGTTTTTATATCCTGTTTTTTTTGCCGACAACAAATCAGAACCTAATGGTGATGAGATATTTGAAAATTCAATCGCAGTTGGTATAGACCAAAAGATGAAAACTAGACCAACAAACCACATCCAAAATGTACCTGCATAAAAATGATGAAATAAAATCCAAAATACATTCAGCAAAACAAGCCAAAAAACTAAGAATTTTTTTGAGGAATCAAAACCCATTTTGTTCATTGTATTGTGAATACCTGCCTGCGACGAAGACAGTAAATGCGAAAAATTATTTAAGTGAACTAAAAACAAAACAGCAATTCCCCACAGTGAACCAAAAAATAGAATTTCTGTGTCAATGCCAGAGCCCAAAGCGACCTGTAAACCTGAACAAAGACCTGGGCCTATTAATAAAAATAAAATAATTTCACCGAGTCTTTGATTTTTATATGAATTTTTTTTAAAAAATTGTCCGATAATAAATAAAATGACAACAACAGCAACAACTCTGATTTCTTCTTTTTGCAAAATGAATACAGGAACTGCAAGCAAAGCAGATATTGCAATAAAAACAAGGCTCATAAAGTCGGCTTCGGAACCCGTGATCCAACCCTTTAACAACGGCTTCGGACTTGTTGGTTCAATAACTCGGTCAAAACCCGAAATATGATCATTCAAATCGCTGCGTAAATTTAATCCCGCATACAAAAATAAAATAGCAACTGATGCACAAAAAAAACTGATCGGATCAAAAAAACGATCGTCCAAATAATTTTTAAACGCCACGTAAAACAAAGGAATCATAATTAACAAATAAGTTCGCAGCTTGATCAAGTGTGCCAAAAATACAAAATATTTAGGTCTTTGAATTTCTATCATTTTAACAATTTCGAACGTCACAGTTTCGTTCACTGTGCCAACATTTAAAGTCTTTACCGGAATCGCGACATCTGTATTTGAAAATGTACCCATCAAATATTTTTTAAAATCCGCATCTGATTTTTGCAGTGTTTTAAAGTTCATTGCTTAGTGACCCGCAGGCTTTCGGCGCCAGTATAAAATTTCAGTCAATGGCTGAAGTGAATTAAACAAATCTTTTGAAGTTATTTTTTCTTTCAACAATGACATCAGCACTGATAGGTGATGCTGATACAAATCAATCAGCTTGGAATTAATTTGATCAAATTCTGAAACTTTTTGTTCAAAAATTTTCAGACCATCAACATCTGAAAAACAGTTTTGAAATTCAACCAGAGTCTTAGATTTAATCATCTGATCCACTTGCGCACGATTCATATTTTGACTGACGAAAGATCCAAACGAATTCAAATACCCTGATTTTAAATCCCCAAGAATGGCTTTGCCTTCGTTATTTCGGATATCGTAATCCAACAAATCATCACTGCGCTGAAACAACTGACCTAAAATCGTTCCCATCTCTTCCAGACACAAATGCAGATCTTGATCAAAATTATTTTGCGCGATAAACGGAGCCCGCAAGCACCACTTAAATAACGATGCAGTTTTTAAATTATGAATACGATCCAGCTGTCCAGGAGTTACAAAAAAATCACCGACTACGGAATCTTGCAACCATTCGCCTTCCAGCAAATCAGATATCATCTGACTGGTGTATTGAACCAATTTAATATTTCCGTGCGCAGATAAATTCACCATCACCCGAGCTAATAAATAATCTCCCGCGAGCACTGCATATTCAGGAGTATATTTATTCCATGCAGCTGGCTTTCCTCGGCGTAAAACGGAACGATCGATCAAATCATCATGCAATAACGACGCATTATGAATAAATTCAATCGTCTGACATAATAAATTTTGTAAAT
>JAYTMM010000070.1:0-9345 GCA_043728555.1 Pseudobdellovibrionaceae bacterium | reverse complement strand
ATATCATTTGACGCTCTTCTAACTGAAAATAATTTTTACACACAAATAATTCGAAATGCAGCAGAAACAAAATATCAATATCGTGATATAAAAATGAATTTCAACCCTTTTTCATGTACCCAAGTTCACGGCATAGAAGATTTTGTAACAGATATAGCAATTCGTTCACTACAGGATAAATTGCAGTTACGAAATCTGGTCGGCGAAGCAGTTTCAAAAATTTTAAATGATAAGTTAAACAATCTTAAATCAGATGGGATTCAGCAAGCAAATCTGTTTATTCAAAAAATTGATTCCGAAGCCACTTTGATGCTGGGCCAAAGCCAGCTGCGCAGCGATGAAATTCAAACACCCATCGAAATTCAAACCTCGTCAGATCAGCAATACAGGGCTTCAGATATTATGCTGGCAACAAACAAAACAAATCACACCAGCAATGCCTTGGTTATTAACAAATCGGATCTTGAATTTTTAATTCAAAACGCAGCAGCTAAAAAATTAAAAAAAATTCAATACAGCAGTGATGAAATTCCTGAACTTAAAAAATTACTTCAGTCGCGGTTTAAGCAATTTTTCATTTGGCCCGCCCTAATGAAGCGCCCAAAAAATTTGCCATTAACACTGGTGCCCGCGTTAGAAAGTTTTTCTTTTAATCTGCCGACAGAAAAAGAAACAAATCAAATTAATTTTAAAATTAAAGTCGGTCACTGGATCCAAGATCAAAAATTACCCATGGTTTATTTCAGATCTGAAGCGGATCTGTATGCGCAGTCCACAGAAAAGCTGACGGTAGCAAAATTATCAAATTCATATGTTTGGGATCAAAGTTATGTCAGTAAAAATAATGTGTTAGAACGAATTTCACTAAATCTTGTTAACTCGGCTGCACAAAATTTATTGCAGAATACATTAAACAATCAAATTTTATCAGCACAAGACTCTTTTTTAAAAAATTTAAAATCAGTTTACTTATCCAAAGAGGGAGTGCTCGAAATATTTTTAAAATAAAGCGGTTATTTTAAACGAGGTCATGTCGTTGTTCTGGAATAAGCCAATCAGTGAATTCTTTTGGCCACTTAATTCTGTCCTCTGTAGCTCAGCATACAAGTTATCTGTAAAGTGATATTCTATATTGGCCAAAGCGACAGCCCCCTGCGTATTCGCGTCCAAAAAAGCGCCAAATTTTAATTTTAAATTATCGCGATAACTCCACCGAGCTGCGAGTGCGTGCGTATTCGAAAAAATTGAATTAGTTGCTGTTAATGCAGTTGAAGCAGTTTGTAATTTTTTTTCCGCACGTGATAATTCATAGACAATTATCAGATCTTGAAATTGTTTTTCGATAGCGAATACGCCCTGTTGATTTTCATCATCAGGCGTAATATTGTAATTATAAAATAATTTTCCTATTAGGCCGTAATCTGAAAAACTTTGTACAAGCCCTGCGCCATAGTTTTTATTTTTTTTCCATACAACATCAAGCTGTATGGGATTTTGCAGTACAATCTCTGTGGGATTTATGGACACCAAGGTTCCTGTTAATGTCGGTGTAATTATGGGTACAACAGCCAGCGATTCTGACGCCTGTAAATAAAAATCAAAATCTGATATCGAGTACTTCAATTTAATCAGATAATTGTTTTTTGCATCAGATTTTTTTTCAGCAGCATTCGAAGTTATTTGATATTCAGCATTTTCAGGCAGCGTAGCTTTTGTGTCGTCTGTTGATAATGGTAATTTGTTTTCACGCGGGTACCACACGCTTGTTTGTCGTGGCAATTTTGAAATTCGATTTTCTGGCACATAGGTGACAGTCAGCGATAGGTTTTTGAGCGGTTCGAATTCGATTTGCAACCCTGCAACAGAAAGTTTTCTCGCAGCCAGTGGGCTTTGCCAATCACGTGGTTGAAAATAATCCAATGGATCCATTAGATCCGGACCAACTTTTTTTGTGTTTAAAAATCCAAAGTCAGCCGTCAATTTTGATCCTGCGTAGGTCAATCGGACTTCTTTGGCGTCAAGCTCGACACGACTTTTTTTCTCAGCGCTACCGTATATTCCCACTAATAATGGGGAAAGCTTTAGACTCCAATTTTTTGAAAAATTAATATTATTTTCTGATAAAAACAAACCGTCATTTTCAATTTGGTCAGCACTAGCTACCGAATCAGAAAAATAGTTTGTATTTAAAATTATTGAATTTGAATTTTCAAAATCATAGGCCTGTGCGACCCAAAAATTAAAAAATAAAATGACAAAAATCAAAAATCGCATTTCAAAAATGATCTAAGGTAAAACTTTTTCAAGTTCAAGCAGAGCTTTTCGTGCGTTGATGCGACCGTGGCTGCCGACTTGTAAAACATTCGACCCCACATCAGCTGAATTTAGAATTGCGACCTTGATTTGTTGTGCGGTTGCAGAGGGCCTAGCACTTAATAAAAGTGCAGCGACACCTGAAACCATGGGTGCCGACATACTGGTGCCATCCATTGATTCTGTTTGATTACCCGGAATCGTCGAAAAAATTCCTACACCGGGCGCTGCAATGTTGACCGTTCGAAAACCGCGGTTTGAAAAATAAATCATAAAATCATCAACCGTTGTTGCGGCAATATTTAATTGATTCATTAAATTAAATGCTGCTGGATACGACGGAGAAAAATCTGAATTTGTTCCTTCATTGCCCGCAGCCGTAACTAATAAAATTCCCTTGTTTGATAATTGTTCAAGCGCAGATTTTAAATTTTGCACACACGGGGCACCGCCCCAGCTCATGTTAATAATTTTAGCGCCACGGCTGGCCACTGAATTCATGGCCATAATGGCGTCACCCAAAGAACCACCGCCATCATTTGCGATGAACTGTCCACCAACTATTTTTGCTTTTGGTGCAATGCCTTCGACGGGTCCCGATGTGGGATCTGCTGCGATAATTCCTGAAACATGTGAACCATGTTTGTTTCGTGCGGGATCATTTTTTTCAGAATTAAATTGTTGAATTGATGAAATATTTGCAGCCAATTGCTGGTGAGTTGCATCGACCATTCCGTCAACAACCCCAACTAAAACATTTTCACCATGAAAACCTTGTGTCCAAACTGCAGGAGCTTCAACTTTGTCTGGACCCCAATTTAAACCACCCGCAGCTTGAGACGTCAGATCATTTGCTTTTTGAATTTTTAATTGGATGCGATGATCGTTATCAACATGCTTGATAAGTGCTAATTTTTTTTCTGTAAAATTTTTCTTAAAATCAGAATCCGATTTTCCATATTCAATAGAATATGTGCCATCTTCCCATTGAACGACGTATCTGTTAGCCATCACTGCAGATGTGCATGCATCAGATGTATTTTGCGAAGTCACGCTTTCGGCAGATTTTCCGTTATTGCAGCCGGTTAAAAAAACTAGACCTAAAGTCGCACAAACTGAGGATACGAAGGTATTTTTAGACATGACAGCTTTCTGGCGGCATCAGAAGGGTGGTCATATCTGATGACTGCTCAGAAAACTTATCGGTTATATTTTATGTTCATGAAGTCTGGAACTGGACTTTTTTGTGACATTTCGGTCTTGAAATGGTCGGGTTAATTTATTTTGATATAAAAATTTCCTCAATTTTTTTGCCTTGTACAAAGTTAGGAATTTTATACTTTAAAAGCGATAACAGTGTTGTGTATTGATCTGCATGATCAATGATGTGACTGATTTGATAGTTCTTTTTTATTCCTGGTCCAAAGGCTACGAACGGAGTCAGCAATTCAGGTAAAGTATTTAGTGCGGCCTGCTTATATCCGCCCTTAAGAGAAACCTTAAAGACTTCTTTTTTTTGAGTCAGAGTCTCGCTCCAAATATAGTGTGCCGCATTCGAAACGACCAGGTCTCCGATTCGATCTTTGGGTAATCGAATTTGATCCGCCTGTTCCCATGTCCAAACATTTTCAAGAACCGGTGTATTAGTTTCGGGATCTTTTAAATTGCGAAGCAAAACGATCACATCTTGTCGTAGCTTTTGATACTCGTCGCCATCGGCACGGCGATAGGGGCCGCCAAGGTTTTTGGGATTAATATAAATAGTATTCATCTGAGTAAATACAACGCGACTGTTTCCCCAATCAATCTCAGTTTCATTTTTTTCTTTAGAATATTTTGTTTTCAACCAGCCATTTTGTGCAAATAAATTATTTAATCTGACTTCTTTCCAAAGTGGTATCACACCATGGTCAGAGCTAAAGAAAATATATGTGGATGGATCACTATTTTTGATAATCTCGCCCAAGATCAGATCGATCTGAACGTACATATTTTTTACTTCGGCCCATAATTTTTTTCTTTGCTCTTCCGTCACATCATTATACCGAGGGCTTTTGGGATCTAAATACGGCAGCCACCAGCGACTTGTTAGCATTTGATTTGGGTTATATACGCTATGTATAACAACGTCTGATTTTGCATCTTTAATTAAATAAGAAACCATTTTTTGGTGCCAATCAAAAGACATTGTCATCTCGTCTAAAAATGTTTTTTTATCTTCGTCAAAAAATATTAATTGAGGCGGGAAATTATCGACAAAATCAATCATTGGTCCGATTTTTTTGTGTATATCCTGCGAAGCTTCAGAGGGTTGAACATTGAAATCATTTAAAGAATCATAGACCACACGAATTCGATAGAACGGACTTTTATCGATTTTAATGACGTTTATTTTTATCTGCGACTCAATCATTAATTGTGACAGGCTTGATTCCCAATCCGATTTTTTTGGAGTCTGTGTGTTGTAATCATTTTTCGTTTGCCAATTCAATTTACAATTTAACCATGGGCTCCACTCGCCAGCTTTTAATTCGGCGGCGATAGTTTTTTTATCAAAAGAAAAAATAATTTTATTAAAATCGGTACTGTTCGGTGACACAACCAGTAACCCAAATAAATTTTGCCCCCACAGTGACAAATTGATTTCCTGTACTTTAGAATATTTTTTTAGAATATTTTCAGACCAATCAAGTTTATTTTTTTCAATCGGCCGAGTCATTGTCAGTTGATGGCTAAAACTGAGCACGCGTTTGTCTTGGTCAAAGTACTCTTCATCAATCAGTTTACTCGGAGAATTAAAAATAACTGATGGAAATTCAATTCCCCAGTTCCCCCACCGCCCTTTAATCGTGAGTCCTTTATAAAGTTCTGGTGGTGTTGATCCGGGAACAGACAAAAGGCTGACCATATTTTTTTCTTTTTCAAGAGTTGTCCAGATGGGTGTTACATTTTTTGCGGCCGAGCTGAATCCGCCTTTTAAAATCATGTTTAATGGATAACCTTGAAGTCGCATAGGGCCATCGGCGACGCCATGCTTTTCGGGCCATGTTCCCGTCATCAGCGTCGCGAAATTGACGGGTGTGTGACTTGGGAAGACCGGCCTTGAATATCCCGAGCTTCCATTTTCAATCAAGTATTTTAAATTCGGCAGCTCTCCAGATTTTGCCCATTCATAAATTTTAAAAACCTCGGGTTCAGACCTGAGGCCGTCAGGTATAAACCAATAAATTTTTAATTTATTCGCCTGCTGTGTTTGGAAATTTCTTGAATAGTACGAGTAGCTAAGAATGGCTAAAAAAATAATAAAGCTAAAAATAAAGAATGTGGCTTTTTTCACAAAAACTCCTAAAATGTAGAAGTGAATATTTTTTTTGGTTTACCTATTTTAATAGGCATCGTTTTGGGACTTATTTCTCCGTATTATGCCTTGGAATTAAATCAGTATACAATTTATATTTTAGCCCTTATGTCTGTTTTATCACTGAGTCGAATCAATTTTGAAACATTTAAAGTCGTTCCAAAAAACAGAGCGCCACATCTGGCCGCCGTTTTTGTCCACTATTTGATAGTCCCCAGCTTAGTTTGGTTGGTGGCCCATTTTTTATTTGAAAATGAATCTTTACAATTGGGATTTTTTTGGGCCTCGCTGTCTCCAACTGCTCTATTTGTACCAACATTAATTACAAAAAATATTCAATCAAAAGATTATGAAATAGCAATTCAGTTTTTAATTTTATCCATGATATTAATGCCACCTATAGCTTGGTTGATGTCTTTTTTATTTTTTGGCCAAGCGCTATCATTAAATTTAAAAACATACGCCATTGATTTATTTTTAGTTACAACAGCACCGATCGCAATAGTCCTTCTGTTAACAAAAGTTAAGCTATTCAAAAAAGCCATGATGGCCATAAATTTAAAAACAATTCATGTCCTTAATTTGCTTCTTGTTGGTTTGCTCAGCTATATTTTTTTAGGCACAGCACTGTTAAAGCTGAACTTCCGAACGCTTTCTTTTGCAGAGCAAGGAACAATTGTTTTGTTTTCGCTGGGATTTAATTTTTTAATTTATTTTGGAGTCCCATTTTTTTTGAGACGCCTGGTAGACAAAGAATATTTTCAAAGCTTGCGCACATGTATTTCTGTTAGAAACGTGGCTATTGGTGGCAGTATGCTTTTGTTTTATAGGCCGCAAAGCGTGTTGTCGATTGTGGGAATTTTCATTTCCCATTGGATTTTTATTTCAAGTTATCACTTTTTAATTGAGCGGAAACAAAATTTTCTTTGAAAAATAATTTTTAAGAAACTCGTCCTCTTGGTGAGTGATACAAATAATAAGTGCATTATTTTTTTTCCAAACAGGGTCTAAGTACACTAAAATTTCATTTCTTAATTTAAGATCCATCGCCGAAAGCGTTTCATCCAAAATAACAACTGAGCTATTGAAAGAAAGGCAGCGTAAAAGTTGTAAGCGTCGTTTTGTACCGCCAGACAGTTGGGACGGGTACAGATCAAGATATTCTTGCAATCCAAAGGCTGAAATCGCCACATCTGTTATTTGATTCTGAAATTTTTGATTATTTAAAAAATGAATATGCTGTCGCACGGTTTGCCAAAAAAACAAATCGTCGTCTTGTGAAATATAGTTAATGAATTGATTAGGTTCGGCAATTTTTAAACCATTTAAATGTACTGAACCGACTGTTGGCTGCTGATATCCTGAAATTGTTTTTGCCAAAATTGATTTTCCTACACCAGATGGCCCAACCCACAAAAATCTTTGACCAAGCTGAAGTTCGATATTTAAATCAGAGATAATTGCAGTGTTTTTTAAATGAACTGATAAATTTTGTATTTTAAGCATACTTTTTTTCTGATAAATTTTGATTCCATGGACATAATTTTTTTTCGATAAAAATTAATGATGCATGTAAAAGGTATCCAACAAGACCAATTAGAAAAATATCAAACAGAACCATTTCATAGTTCAGATCAAGTCTGTGTATTTGTATCAGATAACCTAAGCCAGAATTTGCGCTAATCATTTCGGCTGCGACAATACACATCCAGCCCATTCCGAAAGAAACCCGAAGCGCAGTCATCAGTTGGGGGACAAGGGCCTTAATATAGATCTGATAAAGTTGAGTCAAAAAACTAAGCCGTAATGAGCGGGCGTATAAAAGTATTGGCTTCGGAAACTGCAAAAAAGAATCTAAAAAAATTGTCGACAAACTTGGGTACGCGCCTATGGCTACGACGACCCAAGCTGATTTTTCTCCGATTCCAAAGAATAAAATAACTATAGGTATCCAGGCAATCGGCGGCGGAAACTTTGGAATTTCAAAAAACAAGCGCACAAGAAAATGATTTCGTGCTTTTGCTGGAAGTTGCATTAAAAATACCGATGTTATGATCGATAACGCGACGGCAATGAAAACACCAATCACAACACGGGAGAAACTCAATAATATGGACTCTAAATAAATATTTATTTTTTTGACCCTTTATTTTTAATCACTGCGATATATTTATTCGAAACATATTTTTTCATATCTACTTTTTTGCCAACAGTTTTTTCCACAAATACAGAGGCCTCGTCCATAATTTTAAAATCATCTTCAGAAAAATGGATATTTATTTTATTTTCTTTAATTAAATTTGGCTCAAATTTAGCTGAGATTTTAAAAATTGAATCATTTAGGCCAGGTATTTTTGACTCGTCAATATACCACGTATTAACTTCCTCGACATGATCTCTATAGTATTCGTAAGCTTCAATTAATGATGTATTGATTGCTTGACCAATTTTTTTATTTTTAATCAAGAAATCTTCTTTGGCCACAACAAGTGCCACGACTTTTCCCTCGTTAAGAATGCGGGCTTTGTTCTCTGTTTCTAGTTTTGCAGGCAAGGGGTCAAATCCAGAAAATGCATCGAAGCTATCCCATTTTTCTGATTTTTCAGTCGAAGCTTTGATTACAGCAAATTGCTCTGTCATCCCCAAGTTCTTGAATTGCACATCTGACGTTGGATTTAATTTTATGTCCTCCAGCACCCTATATGCGATGCGCTGGGCAGCCGCCCCGAACGGAACGCCGACGGTTTTATTTTTTAAATCAGCCATGCTTTTTATTTTAGATGCTATGGGAACATATGTTGTTGTTCTGTTGTACATCAAGCGCGATATACCAACCCAGCCCTTATCTTTTGAAAACAAAACTGCAGCGGGCTGGTCAGCTGTAAGGATTAAATCAACTTCATTCGCCAGAGCCAATTCATTCAGCTCTGGTCCCGATCGTCTGCCTATATAATCGAAAGCAATGCCATTTTTTTTTAAAATATCTGTTTTTTTAAAAATAGATACAATTTGTCCCTGAATAGACCAGGGTACTTGCCAGCCGACACGAACAGTTGTCAGTGCAAATACACTTGATTGAACCAGTAAAAACAGCGCGCATATTATTTTCTTCACAAGAACTCCTTTTAATTGCAATTAAATTCAATATTATTCTTTGCTTCGTTTTTTAGATAAAAATGTTTTATTTCAAAAAGCAAATTTGTTTTTTTACAAAATAAAATAAGATAATGTGTTTTATAAATATCTTGTGCTTCTATACAGGTGCCGAACACAAAATTTTTATTGGCCATCAACTGAAATTCATATGATTTTTGATAATCATTTTCGCTGATCGTCGGATTTTTTGTATTGTGACTAATGCATGTCGACGACTGTGACACCGCACCCTGATATGGCAACGTCTGAGATTCAAACAGTGACGCGATCATTAAAACTTTAGCATCAATAATTTTTTGGAAACCAGCCGAGTTTGTCTCAGCAAAAAGTATTTCGCGAATTTTAATAATCTCTGAACCAAAAACAAAAGTATTTTGATCAACGTTCACATTTTCATCTGATAATTTTTGCAGCTGAAATTTCGAGGCCAGAGCATCCGGCATAATTTTCAATTTGTTTTTATAGGCATGAAGAGTGTTATTATTAAAAAAGCTACACGAAGATATAAAAAAGCAAAG
>JAYTMM010000069.1:0-1541 GCA_043728555.1 Pseudobdellovibrionaceae bacterium | reverse complement strand
GCACGAAACACAGTGTCAAATCTGCAATTTGCAAGTTTACAATATTCAGTCTGCGGATTTTTATTTTTATTGGCCAGCCTATTCACAAAGGCCCCATTTATCGAAGGCTATCACAGTATTTCTTGGATTTCGGTTTTAGGTCTGATTTTCGTACCCACATTATTGGGTCATTTTTTATTTTCACACGCCATGACAAAAATGAATTTAGCCGTTATGACCTGTGGCAAATTGATAGAGCCTATTATCGCAAGCTTTATTGCTTATTATTTATTTAAAGAAAATTTAAGCCCAATGACC
The DNA here is from genome assembly GCA_043728555.1 of Pseudobdellovibrionaceae bacterium. Classification (GTDB taxonomy): domain Bacteria; phylum Bdellovibrionota; class Bdellovibrionia; order Bdellovibrionales; family Bdellovibrionaceae; genus Pseudobdellovibrio. The sequence continues at coordinate 1,244 of JAYTMM010000069.1, read as the reverse complement.
TATGTGGCTTTTGTATTTACTAGCATTGCAATTTTAAATTTATTTTGGCCGCAAATCAAACCCTATATTATGACTGCAACAAATAAGTCGTAATCTTAGCTTCATCCCCTTGAAATTCAACCACAGGCTTTCGGATTTCAAGACTGCCTAAATACAACGGGTCATAATACCACACCAATAATTTTTCGATCCAGATTTTGTTTTTTTCTAAACCTTTGTTTTCAACAAAATCAGTCTGTGCTGATTTTAAATCTGAAATAATTTCGCTGGCACGCAAACCGCCCAAACGTTTAGTGATTTTATTTGTGTTTTCAATATATTTTTCAAATTGCACATGAGCTTCGTCAATTGTTCCGCGAACGATATTTGTATTCGTCACGTAATCATAAAAAATATTGTCAATGCGGCTTTCGATCGGAATATCCATCAGGATCACAGAGCCAGATCGCAGCTGAGCAAAAAATTCTTCTGATAAATGGCGGCTACCAATCATACGGCTTTCGTCTTCGAATAAAATATTTTTCTGCGACCAATTTTGTTCAATCAAAATATCCCGCAATAGACAATTTTCAAAATCAGCTTGTGATGGCTGTGGTGTTAATTCTTTACCGAATGCGGAGCCTTTATGATTTGCCAGTCCTTCCAGATCAACCATCGGATATTTGTTTTTTAATTCTTTTAATAATTTTGTTTTTCCACTGCCGGTTGTGCCTGATAAAACTTTGAATTTATTTTCCAAAGAAAACGTTTTTAAATTTTCAATCGTCCAAGTCCTGAAGTCTTTGTAGCCTTTTTCAAAACGCGTAATTTCGAAACCAGATTCAGAAATCCAGCGCTGTGAAATTTGACTGCGCTGCCCGCCCCGAAAACAACTGATCAGAATGTCAGGATTTTTTTTAATTTCAGACAACCATGCTTGAATTTTTTGTTTTTTATTTTCACCACTGACAATGTCATGACCCAATTTAACGGCTTCGGCATTTCCTTTTTGTTTATATACCGTTCCAACAAGGGCACGTTCTTCATCGTTTAAAATCGGCAAATTAACGGCATTTGGGAATGAACCTTGCAAAAATTCAACCGAGGCTCTGACATCGATAACCGATTTTTTTTGTATTAATAAATTTTTATAATCTACGTCAGTGATTGTTTTCATTTTTTAAAGTTCAAGCTTTTTTCAGTTTTTTCAGTCACACAACCAATAATTACTGCCGACAAAAATCGAGTTTTCAGTTTTTTCAAAA